>JAQUFK010000147.1 GCA_028684695.1 Methanosarcinaceae archaeon
CAAGCAATTTGCGCGCGGCTTCATAAGCTTCTTCTCGGTTGCCCATGCAAACGGCAAGCCCTATTTCGGCATGGTCATAGCGGGCGGTTGCGTTAAGGAGAGTTGAAAATTCGGAGGCATCCCGCATTTCCGTGCCTTCGCGTTCCTTGAGTAGCTCGTAGACTTCCCCTACCAGGCGCTCAATTTTATAGGTGGAAAGCCCCAGGCTCAGGCAGTACTGGATCAGGCCCGAAACAAGTTTTTGTTTTTCGGAAGGATTCAATTCAATCCAACGCCTCCATCTTTCTTCTTGACTGAAACGGAGGCCTCTTTCCTGCAAAAATTCGATGCAGGCGTCTTCGTCTCCCGTAAGGCCCGGAAGGTAGGGATCGGACGAATATTGCAGCAGCTTAAAGATAGGTCGAGTCTGTTTTCCGAAGAGGGTCAGATCTTTTCTATAACTTAGAACCCCTTCTCTGGCCCCTTCCTTAAGAATTTCCCGGTTTATCCCTGTAAGTTGCCCCTTTTTAAGATGCTGCATATCTCCTACTGCTCCTACGATTGCAAGGTCGGCTAGATCCTGATTTTTCCCGAGGGCTGAAGCCAAAAGGTAGGTTGTGCCCGACCCGCTCAGTTCATAGGCTCCGTTTGCTCCGAAGAGATGGGGGTTTAAATGCAGGTCCGGAAATTCAAGTTCTCCTTGAGGGCGGTGGTGATCCGAGACAACAGCTCGAATGCCTCGGGTTTTCAGGGGCTCACACATTCCGCTTCCAAGATCCGTAAAGATTACAAGGTTATGGTTTTCATTGGCAAGTTTGTCAAGAGCCTTTTCGTCTAGTTGTTTTACGAAACGGGTGCTGTATTCTATTCCCGCGCGTTTTAGAGCCGTGCAGATTATTCCAGCCGAGGTTAGGCCATCAGCGTCGATATGGGAGACTACATGGACTGATTTTTGGGTTCGGATCCTTTCGGCACAGCTTTCGGCTCTTTTTCTGAGGTTTTTCATTCTTTCTGACATTTTTCTCATCATCCGCTAGGGTTCAAAGCTCCCTTTTTCTTTAGTTTTTTCTCTTTTTAAGGCTTCTCTTCCTTTTTTTAGGCCGTTTAACTTTGCTAACTTTACTCTCCGTTTCCCCAGTTTTGCGGCTCAATTATGTACTTTTTTCCTGCTCTTTTTATTTCCGGAAATTCCCTTATTTCCGAAACTGTATACTTGAGAGCTCCGTTTCGGTATCGGTTTTCCAATTTTTTCCAAGGAATTATATACGCTTCTCTTTCATGGCCCATCCCCATTCTGAGTTCCACGGCCAAAAAACCTTTTCTACCGGATTTGTATAGATAATTCGAAATCCTTTCAATCTGATGGACCCCTTTTTTATCAACCGTAAAGTGCTGGGTAAAATATAAAGCGTTTGCTCCTTTTTCTACTGAAATGCTCTTGCATTCGATTCCCATGTAAAAATCTGGGTTTAAAGAATCTACCAGCACATCCAAAAACTGAGAGGTGAATCGGTGTTGTTTTAAACGGTAGGATATAGCTTTTATTTCCTTTGCTTTAATATATGAATTAAATGAGTTTACCAGCTCGCGTTCAAATTCTGTCATAAAATTCCCTATAAAGCTTTTTTGTTTGTTTTTGCCTTGTAGAAGCTCCTTTTAGAAACTTTGTCTTTTTTTACCTTCAATGTTTATAAAAAAGCTATTCTGAAAGGCAGTTTCCCAAAAAGGCAGAGTTTTGCTTTAAAAAAGATTGAGGTGGGCTTTTAGGCCGAAAATTTGAAATTTGAAATTAGAATCTTAAAAATCTATTATTAAAATCAAAGCTCTGAATCTAAAACTTAGGTTTTAGCAGGCCTTTTCCTTCTCTAAAAAAAATTAGCCAGCCGAATTTTTCGGGATTTCGGCCTGGCTTTATGGATTTTTTTAATTTTGAAGTTAGTTTGACATTATGAAACTTACAAAGTCTGGGCTGAGTCTGGTCTCTCTGACAAGTTTTTCGATTGTTTCTTCGTCAGAAAGGCCTTCGCTTTTCAGTTCCTTTATGCGGTCAAAGACGTTTTGGGAAACCTCTGAGTATTCGTTGATATCTTTTCGGTGACCCCAAACATCCCCTTCGAGCAAGGCGATGTTCTGCATGGACAGGTACATCTGGGCTGAGCTTGAAATTGTTCTCTTGTAGGAGCTTGGAATATGAATGGCTTTAATTCCGGGGCACTTCATGATGAGTTTGAAAATGTCCTTGTTAGAAGGTCTAAATGCGAGGTGGACTATTTCTTCATCGTTTTTTAAGGTATCAATTTCATCTTTTGAACTTACAACTCTAATCTTCATTTTTATCACCATTCTTTTTCAGGGTTTGATCTTTTCCTTCTTAATTTTTTATTTTTTGGGTTTTTAAATTTTGAATTTAGCTTTTTGATTTTATTCTTGGATTTTGGGTTTATTTTGGGTTTTTAATTTTGAATTTAATTTTTTGATTTTTAGGTCCGCTGTTTATATCTTAATAAACAGTATGACATTGATTGTATTACATTTTGATTATTTTTTACAATTTGGGAAAGCAGGTATACTCTAACATATCATACTATTTAATATTTATCTGTCAGATTCTAGCAAGGATACTTTTGTAGAAAAGCTACTCCAGCAAGGTATACTTTGTTTATATTTTTCTTAAGCTTTCCTCTAAATATAGCCTTTTTTAATTAGGGTTCAGCTTTTTTGCACATTTGTTTTAAGCTGCTCCCAGGCTTGATCAGTTCTGCACACTGGTGTAGATTTTTTTCTATATCCGCTAATATTATTGATATGTCTCTTTACTTTATTTAAATCCTACTATTTATATTTTTAGATTGATCTCCTTTTATTTAGTTCCCTGCTCTTCTTTCATTTTTTTCTAGTTTTCCTCGCCTTAACCTATTTCATGTTTTTACTTTTTTTTCTCTCCTTTTCTAAGAGGGTTTCATCCAATCTTTTTTGACATATAAGGACCTTTAAGGGAATATCCAAGTTTTCTATAGTATTCTCTAGCTCCTATGCCACTGATAATAGCTAATTTTCCGTACCCTGCATCCTTTGCAATATTTTCAGCTTTCTCAAGGAGTTCTTTTCCGTATCCTCGGTGTTGCCAGGCTTTTTCTTTTGCACTTTTTCCGGGAGGTACAAGGGAGCCATATACATGCAGTTCCCGAATTAAGGCTGAGTCTTCAAGTTCTGGCCTGTGAGGCGCTGCAGGAAAACGCAAGCGTGTAAAGCCTATGAGGATGTCGGAAGTCAGCTCTTCAAAAGCTATGAAATGTTCCTCTCCCCCGCAGGCCTCGTACTTTTCAAGAGTAAGCTCGATTTCCTTTTCATCTACTATCTTGCCTTTCAGTAAGTTGTGTCCGACTTCCCTGCAGCGGATACAACGGCATTTTCCCCCTTTTTCGTGGAGTCTTTCCCCTGCGAGTTGTCGGATATTACTTTTTCTGACTCCAGCCAAAATCTGTTGAGCTGGGATATCGCGCTGAATGCGCTGGAGGCGGACCCATTTTGGGAGCAGGGCTTTTATATCCGCAATCAACTCTATGGCTTCTTCGTCTGAGAGGGCTTCGTATTTTCCGGCTTTCCAGAGTCTGTTTAGAGGAGTGCCTTCCGTGACAAGGGTTGGGTAGATTTTCAGGTAGTCTGGCCGGAAGCGAGAATCTTCAAAAAGTTTCCTAAATTGTTTGAGGTCCCGTTTTGAGTCCAGTCCCGGAAGGTGAGGCATCATGTGAAAACCCACTTTAAATGCGCTGTCCCTTAAAACCTGGTTTGCTCGAACAATTTCCTTTACTCCATGTCCTCGCTGCATTCTGGAAAGGACAAAGTCATAGACGCTTTGGACTCCGATTTCGACTTTTGTTCCGCCAAGTTTGAGAAACTCATCCACGTGGGCTTCTTGGGTCCAATCCGGCCGGGTCTCAAAAGTCAGGCCTACGTTTCGCACGCCTGCAGTTTCGTTTGCCTTTTGTACGGCTTCAAGAGGGATATAGGGCAGGCTTTTTCCGATTACAGGCGCCTCTTTTCGCCACTCCGGACTCTCAAAGTCGTTTAAGGCTTCAAGGCAACGTTTTGTAAACCATTCTTGGTAGTCTAGACTCCGGGCCGAAAAGGTGCCTCCCATTACGATTAGTTCTACTTTTTCAACGTCATGACCTATGTTTTTTAGCTGGTGCAGCCGGGCTGTAACTTGGGCATAAGGGTCGAATTTGTGTTGAATCGCTCGCATGGCTGCAGGTTCGCGGCCCATATAGCTTTGAGGGGATTTAAAGACGGATTTGGGGCCTCCAGGACAAGGAAGACAGACTCCATGAGGGCAAGGAGCAGGAGAAGTCATAACCGCAACCACGGCTACCCCTGAAATGGTCCGAACGGGTTTTCGCCTCAAAAAAGCTTTTATTTTTGCCTGCTCTTCTGAGTTTCCTTGGAGAATTATATCCCCGTTTCTAGGAAGGCTTGAAAGCCGGTATTTTTTGCTTACGTTTTTTTTGGCCTTGTTTAATTGTTCTTCGTTTTCTACGCTGCCTGCAAGCACTAGGTCAAGGACTTCCTGGCAGGCTTTCTTGAAAGTTTTAGTGTTTGTGTTTCGCTCTTGTTCGACCATGTTTTTTCCTACTCGAGTCCTTTTTCTAAAGTTTTTCTACTCCCTTTGCTTATTCTTCTCGCTTTCCGATTCAGGAGCAGGGTTTTTGTTTCCCTTGCTTTGCTCGCTCAAGTGGACTAAGAAGTGTATACTAAAGATATTGGAATAAGATTGGGTAATAGTAAAAAATACAAAAGCTCATTTTTTAAAATCCGAGTATCAGTTAATAAAAGTCTTAGTACCAATATAATTCTTAAAATTATTTTAGAAAAAAGGAAGGGCTCCTCTTTTGTTAGAGAGCTTTTTCTGCTCTTTAGAGGTGCTATTTTTTCTAATAGGCAGAGGAGCTTTTCTCTTTGATTTGAAAAAAAGGCCAGAATAATTTGGCCAGAATAATTTCCTGAATTTTTTAATCTTTTTTTCTTCATCAGGTTCTTTATACCTTTTTTTCTCTTCGTTTCGGTTTTTTTCAGGGCTTAGTTTTAGGGCTTAGCTTTTTAGCTTAAGTCAAAGCCTACTAAAAAAGTTCCTTGACCTTTTGCAGCCGTAAGCCCCATTCTGGATCTTATGTACCCGTCTGAAGGGGTCGAAGGCGAGCCGAGTACTATATTTTTTATTCCGGGCATTTCTATGGCCTGGCAGTTTTGGGGCGGAAGGACTACTTTTAGAGGGTCCTGTTTGCCTTTGATTCCTTTGGGAACGGCGTTTTTATAAAGTATGAAGTTGCCCATTACAAGGATGTCTTTGTTCTGTTTATATACTTCAAGTTTTTCTTCGTCGTAGACATCTTCTCCTACTTTTTCTCCATATTG
>JAQUFK010000148.1 GCA_028684695.1 Methanosarcinaceae archaeon
TTTCCCTAGAGATTTCGGCAAGGGTCTGAAGTTCTCGGAGCTTGATTGCAGTAGGCACTCCCTCGTAAAGGCTAGCTGCTTCTTTCATCCTTTCTGCAGCCTGATACTCTCCTTCTGCAAGAATGGCCCGGGCCCGTTTTTCTCTTTCAGCTTCAGCCTGCTTTGCAATCGCTCGCTTCATGGTATCGGGAAGGAGGACATCTCTAATTGTAACCCCTGTAACCTTGATGCCCCAAGGATCAGTATAAGTATCCAGCAGTTCTTGAATTTCTTTGTTGATATTTTCCCGTTCCGAGAGCAATTCATCAAGTTCCATCTGGCCAAGCACATCTCGCAGGGTGGTCTGGGAAAGTGTAGAAGTTGCAAACATATAATTTTCAACCTGGGTAATGGCAGCTCCGGGTTCTATGACTTTATAATAAACAACCGCATCAACTTCGACCGTGACGTTATCCTTTGTGATTACAGCCTGTTTAGGAACATCGATTGTAACTATCCTCAGATCTATTTTTATGGCCTTATCAATGATTGGGATAATCAGAAACAGTCCAGGGCCTTTTACACCACTTAGGCGACCTAATCTGAAAATAACAACCCTCTCATACTCATTAACCATTTTTATTGCCTGTGAGAGTATTAATAACAGAACTATCAATACAGGAATCAATAAATTTCCAAATAATAAACCGTTCATAGTAGCTATCCCTCTTATTTCGTTATATTGTATTTGAGCTTCTAATTAAATAATTATTCTTTATCCGGGAGTTTCAGCCTTAAATCTGCGCCCTTTAAAATTTCCGGGTTTAAAGGTTTTTAATATGCATTATTTATCCTTTTAAACTGGCATATCAGTATATAAGCTGTTTTAGGGGCTATATTTTTGCATGGAATTCTTGGAATGAGCCTTATATGCATTTAGCTCTATTTAAACGCCTTTAAAAGACCTAGCTCTAAAATTAGCCCCAAAAAACAGTAATTATTTCGAAACTTATGTAAAATTAGGATTATATATAAGAAGAATCCCGAAAAGTTCATAAAAAATCAGGAATGTATTTCAAAAGCCCTGCTATCTCTTTGAAGATTCGGAATATACATAAAAAGACTTGATAGTCCCGATTCTTTCTCTATCCGGGTTTTTTCGAAAGAGTTTTTCTCTTGGAGCTTTTATTTGCAACTTTTTTCCGGAGAACGGGTAGGCTGAAAGCTGTAAAGAATTAGAAATTTTAAATATATTAAAATAATTGGAAGGAAAAAACCAGACAAAACGTAGGTTCTAGGAACCAATAGGTGTTGGTATTTATGAGTAAAGAATGTCCAGATTGCCACGGAAGTGGCTATAAAGTTATTAAAACCGAACCCTGTCCTCAATGCAAAGGGAGAGGGAAGGTAAAGTCAGTAGATTTTATGAAAATCTCGGAAAAAAACCTTGATAATTTTCTGAAAAAAGGTGCGCTTTGTGAAAAATGCGGAGGGAGAGGAAAAGTTGAAATAACCAAACCTTGCAAAAGCTGTGGAGGCCTTGGGCAATTCTATACCTGTAAGCTCTGCGGAGCCAGCCTTTCCGATCCAGAACAAATCGAAGCCGAACTCTGTGCAAATTGTGCAAATACACAATGTGTTTATGCCCTTGATGACTCCTGCGACATCAAAGACATTGAAGCCGGAAAATATTATCATGGAGTTGTGGGGAGTAAAGCCTCTTTCGGAGTTTTTGTAGATATGAATCCCCATATAAGAGGGCTTATGCATTCTAGTAATATTGAGGTCATGCCTGAAGTGGGAGATTCCCTAATCGTTTATGTAAAAAGTGTTAAAGCTGGGGGAAAACTGGACCTGATTCCAAAGCCGCTTAAAAAGTATGAAACTGTAGAGCTTGAAAAGGACCTTCCCCTTGAAAAGTCCTCCAGGCTCGATGCCAATATGAAAGGCAATCTGGTCCGGCTGGAAGGAGAAGTTATCCAGGTAAAGCAGACCAGTGGACCCACAATTTTTACGATCAGTGACGAAGGAGGGTTTGTCCCCTGTGCAGCTTTTGAAAGTGCAGGCAAAAGAGCCTATCCTCTTATTGACGTGAACATGATAGTCTCTCTAACTGGAGAAGTAACCCTGCGAGATGACCAGGTTCAAATCGAAGTCATGAGCATGAAAAGGCTTACCGGGGACCGAGAAGCGCGTGTACTTGCAAGGGTTGAAGAGGTTATTGAAAAAAGAGCTGCTCCTGCGGAAATTCCTTTCCTAGTCGAAAGCGAGATTCTGGAAAAGCTCAAACCTCGGATGCAACATGTTGCAAAGGAAATTAAAAAAGCTATCCTTCACTCCAAACCGATTGTACTCAGGCACCATGCCGACGCTGACGGGATTACCTCGGCTATTGCAATCGAGCAGGCGATTTTGCCTCTTATAAAAGATATAGGAGGCTTGGATGCTGAGTATTACTATTATAAACGAGCTCCTTCCAAAGCTCCCTTCTACGAACTTGCCGATGTAACCCGGGATATTTCCTATGCCCTTGAAGACGCAGAACGCCACGGGCAAAAAATGCCTCTTGTGGTTCTTGTCGACAACGGCTCCACAGAAGAGGATGTGCCCTCAATGCGGCAGGCTAGAGTTTATGGAATTGACCTTCTTGTAATTGACCATCACCACCCGGACGAAATTGTTGATCAGTATCTGATAGGGCATGTCAATCCAGCCCAGGTAGGAGGAGATTTTGGAGTTACCGCAGGCATGCTTTGTGCGGAAGTCGCCCGGATGATCAATCCAGAGATTACAGAAAAGATCCGGCATCTGCCTGCAGTTTCAGCGGTTGGGGATCGATCGGAGGCTCCTGAAGCAAAACGCTATATTGCCCTTTCCTCGGAAAAATATTCTCTTGAGGAACTAAAGGATATGGCTCTTGCTCTAGACTACGAACAGTTCTGGCTGAAATTCAGCAGTGGAAAAGGAGTTATTGATGATATTTTAGATCTTGGGACTCATGAAACCCACAAAAAACTCGTCTCCCTACTCTGCGAGCAAGCGAAGGGCATGATTAAGGAACAGCTTGATACCTGTCTTCCGAATGTCAAATCCCAAGAACTTTCAAACGGAGCTCTTATGAACGTGCTAGACGTTGAAAATTACGCTCATAAATTTACTTTCCCGGCTCCCGGTAAAACCTCAGGGGAAGTCCATGACGTCTTTTGCAAGCAGTCTCCTGAACGCCCCATGGTTACCCTCGGTTTTGGGCCAGATTTTGCAGTCATTCGCTCAAGAGGCGTGCTTATGAATATCCCCAAAATGGTTCGGGAACTTCGAGAAGAACTCCCCGGAGCGGGAGTTAATGGAGGAGGGCATCTTGTTGTAGGGAGCATCAAGTTTGTTGAAGGAATGCGGACCGAGGTGCTTTCCAGACTAGCTGAAAAGATTGCGGCAAGTGAAGTCGAATAAGTTTTTGGGGCTTAAAACCCCTTACTTACTTTGGGCTGTTCGGCCTATAAAAATCTAATTTTTGGAAGAGTGAGCTTGTCAGCTTTCTGACATTGTCCTCTCTATTCTAGCCTAAGCCTAAAAAATTCGGAAGAAAACCGAAATTAAGTCTGAAAGAAGATTTTTTTAAAAAAGAGAAAAATCGGATTCCATGAATTTTTTTCATGGAGTGATTTTTAAAACTGATTTATCAATCCACTCTTACAATTCGGACCAAAGGGTTTATGGGGACGTTTGCGATTGTGTCTGCTCCTTTCTTGTCCACAAGCACGGCTACGGCTTTTGGCTTTGCGTCCATCTCCTTAAGCTGCGCTACAACTTCCGTTACAGTCGTTCCCGTAGTAATCACATCATCTACAATCACGCAGTTTTTGCCCGCAACATTTCCAAAATTCCGGCTGAAGGTTCCTTTCTGCCCGGGCTGGACCAGATTTTGGCCTTTGGAGGAATGGTATAGAGCAAAGTCTGCTCCGAGTTCGTCTGCCATCATACTTGCAAGAGGAACTCCGCTTGCCGCAACTCCCACAACAACATCTACTTCTCCATTTGTCCTGTCCAGAGTCTCAAGTACCATGTCGCAGAGGGCAAGGGCGATATAGTGCAGCCTTGTGGCACTTTTGCCAATGCTGCTCCAGTTTACGGAAATATCCTTGGGAGCCGGAACGCCCACATCCTTTTTCGAACGGGTCAATAGCCAAGTTACAGTTTCTCTTGAGACGTTAAGTTCGTCGGCGATCTGCCCGGTAACAAGCCCGTTGCTTTGCAGTTCCACAGCTTTCTGGATCAAATCGTCTATGTTCTTCATTTTCCTCCATTCCCACCTAAAAGATTGTTTTTTGTATTATATGCCGTTTTTCAGGCTCTTTTTTTGAATTCCTCTACAAAAAGCCCTAAAAACTGGATTAAAGTTTCTAAATAAGAAAGTTTATGAATCTTATTATTCTTCCAAGCGTTATAGCTTTTTCTTTCTTCTCTTATTCTATGTTTTCAGGACCTTTTTTTCGATTTTCTTTGGATTTTTCTCTTTCTCTTTTTCTTCAGAGGAGAGCCGCAAATAGGACAAATTTCACCGCTGTCAAAGGTTTTTTTGCATCCGATACACTTTTTTTCCCAGATAAGAAGATCCTTTATTTTTTTCTGGGCAATGGGTTTGACCTCAATTCCTAGCTGCACAGCAACGTTTTGAACCGCGTAATCGTCTGTAAGGAGAAGAGCTCGGTCTTTATATTCAAGGGCTTTTGCAAGAATCTCAAGATCGGTTTTTGAGAGTTCTTCCAGATCCCGAGTATAAGCTGCAAGCTCCTTTACCTTTTTCAGCATTTCAGGCTCGGGCCATTCGACCCTAAGGCCCCCTTCCCGAGCAAGATCAAGGCGGAGCCTTGCAGCTTCTGCCCTAATCTCGTCCACAACTGAAGGAATGGTTATTAGAAGGGAACTATCCACATTGCAGTTTCCCATAATAAAAACTGCAGAATCCGCTATATAAAAAGTCATTTGCTTTCCCTTCCTTCTTTTCCTATTTAATTCTTGGCCGTTTTTCCAGTTTTCGAAATTTTGTTCCATTGAGTAGAATTTTCCGGATATTCTTTTGCTTGAATTTTATTTAAGAGTTTTGCTCCCTTGAAGCATTCATTACCTCAAAGCCTTAAGCCAAGGGTTACAAGAAAATTATATCATTTCCTGCTGCCTATTAGAAAGAAGTTTTTTAAGAAATAATTAAGCCCTTAAAGGCGGAGGAAATACAATTGAAGAGTAAAAAGACAATTTATCTTGCAGGCCCGCTTTTCACTTATGCGGAACTTGAATTCAATTGCAAATTAAGAACCCTGCTTGAAAACCAAGGATTTTCGGTTTTTCTGCCAAGAAGATGCCGAGGATGCAAAAATCGAGCATGAACGCAAAAGA
>JAQUFK010000149.1 GCA_028684695.1 Methanosarcinaceae archaeon
GGCTTTCAAGACATGGAAATTACCAACTGTGTTTTCGGAAGCAAGAGGTTCAAGAGAAAGCCGAGTTCCGGCAGCTTTTTCCCAGACTTTGGAAACTTCGTTTGAAACCTGCCCGCCCCCACTGGCAACTATGGTATCCGTTCCCGGACTTATTCCATAGGTCCAAAAAGCTGTACCATTTGCATCGCTTAGCGCAGTTCCGGAAGTGCCAGCATAGGGCCCTGCACTTACATTAAAGTTAATCATTTCTCCTTCTACAGGCTTCCCTTCTGCATCGACTAGCGTAGCCTTAAGCGTATGGAGAAGGCCAAGCAGGTTTGTGGAGGCTAAAGGTTCTAAAGTAAGCTTGGAAACTTCCTCTCCTACCCATATTTTGGTAACTTTATTTGAGCTCTGACCTCCCCCCGTAGCAATAATTATATCGTTTCCAGGCGCTTTTCCGCTATAGTTTAGGACTGCTTTTCCTTGAGAATCAGTCACATTAGTCCCAAGGAGCCCTGCATGAGGGCCTTCAGTTACATTAAAGCTTATTGTCTCGCCTGCTACGGGAAGACCGGCCTCATCGACAAAGGTAGCTATAAGGGTATGGACTTCTCCTAGTTTATTGGTTGCAGAAACAGGCTCAAGCCTAAGCTTTGGGGATATGAAACTCTCGGCCCTAAGGATTACGTTAGAATCTAGGAAGCTATCTCCTGCATCCGCAATAGCAAGTTTTATGTGAGAAAGCTCTCCAGGAGTTACATTGGCCGTGGCAGTAAGAACCACGGTAAAGCCGTCCATTTCGGTATTGATAAGCCCGCCCCCATCGTTTAGGTCATTGTTTATGTAGTAAGCGGGATTACTCGAATTATCTCCAAAAGGATTTCCATTATTCACATTGTTTATGGAAACCGGAGTTGAAGTTCCGGGAATTAAAGCTATATTTTCATTGTTTACAAAAAAACCGAAAACATCGTTAAATTGGGTATTTACATATTCATTGTATTCTTCGGAGCCGAATACGTATTCAAATTGGATAATGTTGCTTGCTGGAATGAAATCAAATTCAAGAACCGTGGCATCAAAGGTTGAATAATTTGGGATTAGAGTGTCTAGCTCCGAGTCTCCAGGCAAACCGTTGACCTGGGAAATATCATCAAATTCATTGGGCCCAATTACATAAGAGATATTTCCTGTGCTCAGGATAATCCCCTCTTCAAAACCGAGGATTTCTGAGCCTCCTCCAAAAGTTCCAGCAGCCGAATTAGCCCCTATAAATGTAACGTTTGAAACCTCAAGGCCTTCCCCGAGTAAAGAGTTTACAAGAGCCTCAGGACTTAACCCGGTGTTAAGATCAGAGGTTACAATTCCTTCCGAACCATTATTTGCAAAGACTGAAGGAAGGGCTTGGGTTTTTACGGCATTTCCTCCTTGCTCTCTTTCCAAAAAAACTTCCGATTCGGCCGCAGTTTTATTTGCAGGATCATTCGGATTTGCATAGGCCGCATTTACAATCAAGATTGCAAGAAAAGTAAGCATTCCTGCAAAAACCAATGTTTGTATCTTTTTCATAAATCCCCACACTCCTATTGATTTAAAAACCCCGGAAATTAGAGATTCCGGAATTTGAAAGGTTTGTTAGTTCTTAAAAAGACCCCTAATTTTCGATATAAAAAGAAATTCAGCTACAGGACTCTTTTAAATAAAAGTTTTAGGCAAGGCTAGACAACCCCCCATATCCAGTTTTTTTGGATATATTAAATATCCACGAAAATTATATAATTAAAAATTATATTTCGTTTATATAGGAGCTGCGGTATAACAAATTCTGAACAATGATTCTGGAAATTCCAAAAAGGCTAAAAATTGGCTTTCAGCCAAGCATTAAAGAAAAAAGAAAAGAAAAACCCGAAAACTAAAAGAATAGAAAAAGAAACGTGGGGCTGGTGAGATTCGAACTCACGATCGACGGGTCTCTCCGAACAGCTGCCTTAACAGCTAAATGTTCTTTGAACACCATATCAGTGCTCCAACGGTTCCTCACAGCCTCGCCCCGTCGGGCAGAAGCTCAGTAGACCCGTTGTTCATCATTTATCCGCTGGAGCCCGTCGCCATTCCGGACTAGGCCACAGCCCCTCTGATTGGATTAACAGAATATGTATTCTTATTAATATACCTGACGGTAAAAGAAGGGAAATTGGCCAACTTTGGGGTAAAAAAGCTACAAAAGCGAGATACAGACTCAGAGAAGACTTTTCTGAGAGGAAAACCTTCTTTAAAAGATTAGAAAAGATTTAAACAAAGAAAACCAAGGCTTGCAAAAAGAATCAATATAAAGGAAAGATACCCAAGCAATCGGATTGTAAAATCAAAGGCGCTAATTTCGCCTGTGCCTTTACGATCAAAATATTTTATTAAAAATTTGTGCTTTCTAAGCGCCATTTAAGACTTAGCCCCAATTTGATCTTTTAATTAACTTTATTTACTATTATACATAAAATAGAAACATAACATAAAAGCCCTGCGTTTTTAGCCTCTTTTTTGCCAAGGAATAAAACTACATATTTTAGAAATTCTGTCTACAGATTATTTTGTCTACAGATTCTATATTGTGAAAACTACTGTGGAAACTAAAGGATTTATATATTTCATGCTTCCATCTTTATCCAGAAGGCTCATGCTTAAGAAAAAGTCTTTTTTTGCAATTGCGCTTATACTTCTTGTTTATTCCACGCTGCCGGAAGCTACAGCTTATTTTAATTACGAAAAGCTTGCCGAGGAGCCTTGGGATCATTCCCCAATCACAGTTTTTATTGACACGGAAAACACGCCTCCTCACTACAGCCCCACTTATTTAGAACAGATAGAAAAGGCCCTTGCTTACTGGGAAGCAGGAGGAAACGGGAAACTGGCTTATAGTCCCATTTTTGAAATTGTGGATTCCGAAAAAGCTGATATCCGAATTCGCTGGGTTGAGAACATGGAAAGCGTGGAAGGGGCAGAAGCCGGAGTTGCAGGTTATGCAAGCCCCCATTTAAATAACGGAAAGTTTACCTATGTGGAAATCGTCCTTGAGGTCGGAAACCCCAGGGGAAAAGGCTGGCACCAGTATGGAGATAAGACAATGTTCAAAATTTCAAAGCATGAAATGGGCCATGCCCTCGGCCTCGGGCACAGCAACGACAGAAGAGATATTATGTACAAGGAATTTGAGCTCCGAGAAGACGTAAATCCCCTGCTTGTAAGCAAATATGGAACCCTTATAAAGCTTGGAGCCTTTGCGATTTTTGTTTTTCTGCTCAGCCTCGGAGTAAGCTTGAAGCGCAGCAGGAAAAAAAGAAAGGCGCTTGAAGAAAAATATTTCAAATAAGCGAAAAGCGAAAAATCCGGAAAGTTTGAAAAGCCTAAGCGAAATGAGTTGAAAGGTTTAGTTTAAGCAAAAAAACTCTGGAAGCTAAAACATTCCTCAAGATATTTTCGGAAAAAGTTTCTGAAATAAGCGGGAAGTTCTTCCATTTCAGCAATTCTAAAGCCCGAAATCCATTCGAAAGCCTCGTGTTCGGAACTGAGTTTCACCCCAGAAACCCGGGCTTCGGTTTCATATACTACTGCTATTACTTTTTTTTGAGAAAGCTCAAAAGTAACCTCTCCAGCTATGGCTTGGGGCTCTACAAAAAGACCTGTCTCCTCTTGGGCCTCTCTTGTGACAGCTTCTTCTAAAGTTTCTCCGGGATCTACTTTTCCCCCAGGCAAATCCCATTTTCCGGGTTGAGTCCTTGAATATTTAGACCGTCTAAGCAGCAGATATTCCTCATTCTCGTTTTGAATAAGCGCATAAACAGAAATAAGATAAGGTTTCTTCAGAGCCATACTCTATATTATTTGGGATTCGTATTATATAGAGTTCTCTTGTCTTAGAATTGATATTTTTCAGCTAAAGAAAGCTAATAGCTTCAAGAAAAAAAAGGAAAGGAAAAAGGGAGCAAACACAATGCCTTGCCGACGAGGAAAAACCATAAGGATAGATCTTGGTACGGGCCAGATTAAAGAAACTCTAACCGATGAGGCCCTCCTTTTAAATTATCTTGGAGGAAGAGGGCTTGGGGTAAAGCTACTCTCAGAGCTTATCGAACCTGAGCTTGACCCTCTTGCTCCGGAAAATCCGCTTATCTTTACCTCCGGCCCTCTAACAGGACTTGCCCCCATGGCAGGGCGCTTTGTCCTGACTTCAAAATCTCCTCTTACAGGAACAGTTTTTAGCTATAATGCAGGCGGAACTTTCGGAAAAGAACTTAAATGGGCCGGAATTGATGCGCTTCTCATAAGCGGAAAGGCTAAAGAACCTGTATACATAAAACTAAGGCCAGAAGGCTCCAAAACAAAAGTTGAGCTCCTGCCTGCCCACCCCCTCTGGGGTAAAAACACGGAGGAGTGTACAAAGCTTTTGGAAGTTTTTGGAAGTGTGGCCTGCATAGGTCGAGCCGGGGAAAATCAGGTCAGAATTTCTTCACTGGTAAACGATTTTATTTATTTAGGGCGCGGAGGGCTTGGGGCTGTTGCAGGCTCAAAAAAACTAAAAGCCGTAGTCGTAAAAGGCGAAGAAAAACCTGAAATATTTGATTCTGCGGGTTTTAAGGAAACGGAAAAAAAGGTTTTGAAGCTCCTTGAAGCAAACTCCGTGCTTTCCAAAGGGTTTTCAAATTATGGAACCCCTGCACTGGTTCGCTTGCTAAATTATATGAAAGTACTTCCTGTCCAAAACTTCCAAGCAAATGAGACGAGCTTTGCGGAAAATTATTCAGGAGAATTAATAAAAGCCCGTTTTGCCCCTGAAAAAGAGGCTTGTTTCAATTGCCCCATTGCCTGCAAACAAAGAGAAAAAGAAAAGGGAAAACCGCTTCCAGATTATGCTTCTCTCTGGGCTTTCGGGCTCAATCCAGAAATATCGGACCTCGATTCAGTGCTTAGGTTAAGCAGGCTCTGTATTGATTATGGGCTTGATCCTCTTTCTACAGGCTCAGGACTTGCAGCCTATTTCGAATACAAGGGAAAAAAACCGGATGCATTAGAGCTGGAAAAACTCATTAAACAAATTGGGGAAGGAAAAAGCAAACTTGGAGAAGGGAGTCGGCGCTACTTTGAAAAAAAAACAGGGACAACAAAGCTGAGGCTAGACGTTAAAGGGCTTGAGCTTGCAGGCTTTGACGTGCGGGAAATTCAAGGCCAAGCTCTTGCCTATGCAACTTCTCCTTGGGGAGGAGACTTCCTAAGCGCTTTTATGGTTGGCCCTGAATTGCTTGGAAAACCCCTGAGCCTTGAGCGCTTAAGTCTGAAAGGAAA
>JAQUFK010000010.1 GCA_028684695.1 Methanosarcinaceae archaeon
AATCATTGCCGGAGGCCCGAAGAGTGAAAGTGATTTGGACTTTCTGGAAATGATTGCCGGGGCAATGGAAGCCGGAGCAAGAGGAGTTGCGATTGGAAGAAACGTCTTCCAGCACAAAACGCCTGTAAAACTTACAAGGGCAATCACCGAAATTGTGCATGAAGGAAAATCAGTGGCTGATGCTCTTAAAATGCTTGAATAATCTGGATGAACGAAAAAAAAAGGGAGGGCTTGGGTTTTGGAAAAAAAAAGTGTCTGGATAAAAGCCGATGAAGGCGGCTGGGAAATGCAAAAGGAGAGGGTTACTACAGGGCTCGAATCTGGAGCTGACTTTGTGCTTGTAAACGCAAAAGATGTCAAAAAGGTCCGGGAGCTTGGAACCATTTTGGTAGCTGCTTTTTCCGGAGAGCAAGCTTCAGGAGCCGACGTTACAGTGATCGGAAAGGGCGGAGAAGGAGACGGGACAAAAGCTTTACCTTCCGAATTTGCAAAGGCTTCCGACTTTAAAGCTACCCTTCTTCTGGCCGAAAAAGGCCTCTCTCTTGGAAGCTACGTGCTTATAAAAAATCAGCATTATGAACATTTTGCAGCAGAAATCGGAAAAAATTGTGATTATCTGATAATTGCAGCAAAGGACTGGAAGGTTATCCCTCTGGAAAATCTGATAGCTGAATTGCAGCAGCAAAAAGTCAGGCTAATTTTTGGAGTAAAAAGCGCAGCTGAAGCCAAACTTGCTTTTCAAACCCTTGAAGGAGGAGCAGATGGGGTTTTGCTTGACAGTGCGGATCCGGATGAAATAAAAAAGACGGTCAGGCTTGCAAGGGAACTGGAACTAGGAAAAGTTGAACTGCAAAATGCAACCCTTACCCGGATCAAACCTCTGGGTCTAGGAGAGCGGGTTTGTGTTGATACCTGCAATCTCATGCATCCCGGAGAGGGTATGCTTATAGGCTCCAAGGCAAATGGTATGTTTTTGGTAAATTCTGAATCTGAAGACAGTCCCTATGTTGCGGCAAGACCTTTTAGGGTAAACGCAGGCGCTGTTCATTCTTACATAATGGTTGGAAAAAAGACTCGCTATCTTTCTGAACTTAGGACTGGAGACGCAGTTACAATTGTAAACTCAAAGGGCAAGCTGCGGGAAGGAATTGTAGGTCGAGTTAAGATTGAAAGTCGACCCCTTATGCTGGTTGAGGCCAAAGTCGGAGCCTTAGTTATAAGTGCAGTTTTACAAAATGCTGAAACTATAAAACTGGTTGGAAAAGATGGAACTCCAATCTCCCTTGCGAAACTTAAGAAAGGCGATCAGGTGCTGGTTCGGCTTGAAGCCGGAGCCCGGCATTTTGGAAAGAAGATTGAGGAGACAATCATAGAAAAATAAATATTTTTTGTAGTATATATTCTTAATAATTTACATTTTTCGTCTTTTTATCTTAATTTTCCCAAACACAAATAAAATTCCTAAAAAGCCCCTTTAAACATGCCAGCCATAGGACCGTTTGATCTGAATAAAAAAGCTGCTATTGTGGCAACGATTGGTGAAAAGCCTCTGGATACTGCAAAAAAAGCAGTCGAGCTTGGAGCTGATGTTTTGGAATTCCGGTTGGATCTGGCCGGAATTAAAAACCCGGAAACTGCAACTGAAATTATAGGAATTCTCAAAACTGAAACAGGGCTTCCGCTACTTGTAACCAATCGTTCCAGAAAAGAAGGGGGAAAATGGGCCGGAAGTGAAGAGGAGCGGCTTAGCCTTCTAAAAGCCCTCTTTTTTTCAGAACCTACAAAAAAACCTTTAGGTTGCACCAAAAGCAACAGTTTTCCTGAGGCTGTGGATCTCGAACTTTCTGCAGATAAAAAGCTTCGAGCAGAGCTTATCAGGCTTGCAAAAACCCAAGGAAAAACCGTAATCATATCCTCTCATGATTTTTCAAAAACCCCTTCATTTCAGGAAATGAAAGCCATTCTCAAAGCGGCTTTTTTAGCCGGAGCCGATCTTGCAAAACTTGCAGTCATGCCCCAGACTAGAAAAGACGTTCTTTTACTTCTCCAACTGACTCTGGAAGCCAGAAAGCAAAACTGGGCGGTCTGCACGCTTGCAATGGGGGAGCTTGGAAAACACACAAGAGTTATTGCTCCTTTTTATGGCTCTCTGCTAACTTATGCTTCGGTTGAAAAACCCGCAGCTCCGGGCCAGCTCCGAGTGGATCGAGTAAAAAAGGCAATGGAGCTTTTGGAAATTATTCCGGAATCGGATTTGGGCTCAGCTGCCCTTAAAAATGGAATTAAAAAATAAATGGTGAAATATATGGAAAAGGTATTCGGAGTTTTTGGAGATCCCATAGCTCATTCTCTTTCCCCTTTAATGCACAACGCCGCTTTTTCGGCGCTTGCTCTGGCTTGCTCTTACCATGCGTTTAAGGTCAGTCCGGACAGGCTGGAAAAAGCCGTGCTCGGAGCTGAAGCTATGGGTTTTGGAGGGCTTAATCTGACTGTGCCTCTGAAGGAAAAAGCCCTGGAACTTTCTTGTATTGAGCCCGATCCTCTTGCCAAAAAAATCGGGGCTATAAACACCCTTGTTTTTCCAAACGCAGAAGAAAAATGCCAAATAGATAGAGAAGATGGGGGAAAATGCCTCGAACATGGAAAAATCCTGGGCTTTAACACGGATGGGCTCGGAGCAAAGCGCGCGCTCCTTGATTCTGCAGTGGAAATTGAGGGGTCAAAAATTTTAATTGTTGGGGCGGGCGGGGCCGCAAGAGCTCTGAGCTTTCAATTTGTCGAGGCTGGAGCCGATGTTATTATTGCGAACCGGACGGAAAAAAGGGCTCTTGAACTTGCTAGAGAGCTTAAAGCGAGCCTGCCTGAAAGCCAAGTCCGAGGGACGGGTCTTTTTGGATTGGATAAACTAGTTAGGGAAGCCGATGTCCTGATTAATGCCACAACTCTTGGAATGCATCCAAAAACAGATGCAAGTATTCTTGAAGCCGAAGCTTTGCATCCTGAGCTTACAGTTTTTGATATCGTTTACAATCCTCTCCAGACAAAGCTTCTAAAAGCTGCAAAGGAGGCTGGAGCCAAACCTATAAGTGGGGTTTTGATGCTGGTTTACCAAGGAGCCGAAGCTTTCCGGCTTTGGACTGGGCTGGAACCTCCTGTGGAACTTATGAAAAAAAGGGTGCTGGAGGCTCTAGGAACTTGAAGCAAAAGCTCATCCTGACAAAAACAGAGGCTGGGTTTGATCCGGGTTCTGAAATCAGGAAATTGAAAAAGGGGAAAAAAGTCCTGATCCTTGGAGGGACCGGGGAAATGGGGCAGTGGTTCACTCCTTTTTTCAGGGAAGAAGGCTATGAGGTAACGGTTTGGGGGAAAGGAGCAAAAATTGAAATTGCCAAAAAGCTTGGAGTTCCTTTTGCTTTTGACCTTGACACCACAATTTCAGAAAGTGATATAGTAATTGTTTCAGTTCCCATAAGCGTCACGGAAAAAATAATTTCAAAAACTGCCCCGAAGATGAAAAAAGGCAGTCTTCTTATGGATCTGACCTCAACTAAGCTTAAGCCTGTTCTTGCAATGCAGAAATTTGCTCCGGAAGGCGTGGAAATTTTAGGGGCGCATCCTATGTTTGGGCCTACGATTCCCTCAATTAGGGGGCAGACTGTAATCCTTGTGCCAGTCAAAGGTCGCTCTGAGACATGGTTTCCGGAAATAAAAGAGCTTTTTGAGCGAAAGGGCGCCTCAGTCCAGATAATAAGTGCGGCCGAACACGACAATTTGGTTTCGGTTGTACAAGGGCTTACTCATTTTGCCTATATAAGCATAGGCACAACCATTGAAAGGCTCGGCTTTGATGTGAAACGGTCAAGGAAATTCGTAAGTCCAGTCTATGATATCATGCTCGATTTTGTGGGCCGAATCCTTGGGCAGAACCCTTATCTTTATGCGCTTATCCAGATGGAAAACCCAGCTGTCCTCAAGGTGCATGAAGCTTTCATTGCGGAATGTGAAAAGCTCTCGAGCCTTGTTCGAGCTCAGGATCTAGAAGGCTTTGCAGAAGCTATGAAAGCTGCCTCAAGACATTACGGAGACACTGCCCTTGCCCTTCGCCGCTCAGACAAGCTTATCAATTCTAGGATTTTGGAGTTTGAGACCCTCTTAAATTTAGTCGGAAAACCCTGTGGGTTTTCCCATATCTATTCTAGAAAAATCCATGTTGGAGTGCTTGAAAAAATAAACTCAGACGAGCTTTTTCTTTCTAAACTGCCCTCAAAAGGCAGAGCCAGAAAAACAAAACAAAGCCTGCTCAGACTTAAACTTGAAAACCTTCGCCTCCTTTCGGAAGAGGAATTCTTAGCTTGGAAAAAAGTGCATTTGCAGCACACGCAAAGAGATCTTTCAGTTCTTCTACCTCCAGGGGCTAAGCCCCAAGTTCTCCTTCAGATAATTTCTGGGAATAGTCGGCTTGTAGCTGCTGAAATTAGTGACACTTATCAAGAGCTTTCCAAAACAATGTTGCAAGGGGTAACTTTTAGAATTACAGTGCTTGGGGACTCAGAAGCCGGAGAGGTAGAAAATGAAGTTCTGGAGTTGCTTTGTGGGCTTGGGTGCAAGCCCAGGAAATTATAAATTCTTTCCTTTGCAAAGGGGTTTATCTAATTTGATTTACTTTGTTTTGATTTGAGGCAAGGAAATGTATCAGGAAATTGCAATGTTTGCTTATTTTGTGGTCCTCTTTTTGACCCTCCGTGACGTCCGGATTTTTAAAAGGACTAAATACAGGTCCTATAGGAAAGGTGCTTTCAAAGGGCTTGCGGCTTCTTCTCTTATGCTCTTGGGCGCAATTATTACGGAAGTAAAGCCGGATTTTGGGCTTCTGATTGTGCTTTTAGGGCTTTTCATAAACCGTAAAGGCCCCCGGGAAAAAATCTTTAAAAATGCCGGGACTCTGGATCGATTTCTGGGTAAAACTGATCTTCCTGGAAAAGAACGGAGCCGAAAATCTTTTTAACCCCAAAAGCTATAAATTCGAAGTTACCTATTAATCGACAAAATTATAAAGTAAGAATCTTTTTCAACCCTGTTTTGATTGAAACTTTCAACAGGTATCAAAATCAAACTTTCAAACTGATATACAGGCTAACTCAAGGGCTTAACAGAAAAAGGGCCTTTAAGAACTTAAAAGCAAAAAACTCAGCTGAAAATAAAGTGTTGAAAATTACTAATAGAGGAGATTTCCATGGGAAATATAAGACATAGCAATATCAAGAGAACCGCCTTTCGTCTGATCGACAACTACGGAGAAGCTTTTTCCTCGGACTTTGAGAGCAACAAAGCTCTTGTGTCAAAGTACACTACTATCGAGAGCAAGGTCATAAGAAACAGAGTAGCAGGATACGTCACAAGAAAGGTCGCCCGCGCAAAGCCCCTTAGGTAAAGCAGGTCCTATAGAGAGAAGAAGGTTGGGGATCTGTAATGTTTCAAGGAGCAATGCCTGCTCTGATCACGCCTTTCACAGAGGATGATAGGATTGATAGGGAAGGTTTTGAGAGAAATATCGAATTTGTTGAGGAAGGCGGAGTTTCCGGACTTGTCCCCTGTGGAACCACAGGAGAGTCTGCAACCCTTTCCGCGGCCGAACACCAGGAAGTAATTGACATTGCCGTCAATTGTGCAAAAGTTCCCGTGATTGCGGGAACAGGCTCAAACAATACGGAAGAAGCTTTCCAGTTCACCAAACACGCCGCAGACGCCGGAGTAGATGGGGTCCTCTTAATTTCTCCCTACTACAATAAACCAAACCCTGCAGGCCTGATAGCGCATTTTTCTAAAATCGCAACGGCTGTTGATATTCCTATTATCCTCTACAATGTCCCGTCCCGGACCGGACAGGATATGCCTGTTGAGGTAATTGCCGAACTTGCAAAAATTGAGAATATTGTAGGAATTAAGGAAGCAAGCGGCAGTGTGGATAAGGTTACCAGGATTCTGGAAAATACTGTGGATGAAGATTTCGTGGTCTTGTCCGGCGAAGATGGGCTGACTCTTCCTATCCTTTCGGTAGGAGGGCAAGGGGTCATTTCGGTTGCCGCAAATATCGTGCCTGGCCCAATGTCAAGCCTTGTTGAAGCCGGCCTTAAAGGAGACCTTGAGACTGCAAGGAAGCTTCATTATGAGCTCGCCCCTCTGATCCGCGCCCTCTTCTCCGAAACAAACCCGATCCCTGTAAAAAAAGCTGCGGAGTTGGTCGGGCTTGCGAGCGGAAATTTAAGACTTCCTTTGGCTCCCCTTTCGGAGGCTAATTCTAATAAACTTGTAGAAGAGCTCCGCAAACTGGGGGTTTTGGAATGATCAAGGTAGCTGTAATCGGGGCCTGTGGTCGTATGGGTTCTCTGCTTGTAGAGACCATTACAAAAACTCCAAAATTGCAGCTTTCGGCTGCCTTTGATATAAACAATGTGGGCAAAGACGTCGGGGAAATGGCCCGTATAGGGACTCTTGGAATTGAAGTTTCAGATGTAAAGGCTCTTGAGGCCGTGCTTAAAAAGAGCAAAACCGATGTCCTTATCGATTTTACTGTTGCTGGGGCAACCGTGGTCAACGCTCCCCTTGTTGCAGCTTGCGGAGTCAATCTAATTATCGGCACAACCGGGCTTTCTCCTGAACAGAGGGCCTTAATCGATGAAGCTATCCGGGAAAATGGAATCCGAGCCGTAATCTCTCCCAATTATTCTGTAGGGGTTAACGTCTTTTTCAAGCTCATCCGGGAAGCTGCCCAGTATCTTTCGGACTATGATATTGAGATTATCGAGGCTCATCATAATCAGAAAAAGGATGCGCCAAGTGGGACTGCTCTGCGGGCTGCAGAGGTTCTAAGCGAAGCTGTGGGCGGAAAAGAATTTGTCTATGGCAGGGAAGGCTTGGCCCCCCGGAAAAATGAGATCGGAATCCATGCCATTCGCGGCGGAGATATTACAGGAGATCATACCGTGCTCTTTGTCGGAAGTTCCGAAAGGATCGAAATTAAGCACATGGCTCATTCCCGCCAGATTTTTGTCAATGGAGCTGTCCAGGCGGCAGCTTGGGTCTGCGCCCAAGAACCTGGTATCTATTCCATGGATGATGTGCTGGGGCTTTAAAACAGATTGAGAAAAATCTCTTTTCTCATTTTTTTCATTTTATTTTTATTTTCGGCCCTTTATTCTTTGGAAAAAGTAATTCCGGAACTCTGATTTTCAACTCTATCTGCAAGAAGGAGCTTTCCCCTGAGCCCAAACTTTTTTCCTTCAGAGCTTTTCCCCAAGAGGCTGAGTTTGTCTCCTTTTGAGATTAAGCAAAGGCCGTGATAAAGCACTAGCATGCTTTTTCCTTCCTGTTCTATGGAAAAGATACTTTCATGGTTACTCCCAATACCCCCTAAAACAAAGAATAAATTAAGTCCAAGAAAATGCGAAGGTTGTTTATAGATTCTGGAATCTGTCGTTGCCTTTCCTTCAATTTCCAAACTTTTGGCCTCTTCAGCTTCTTTTTCTTTTTGCTTTTCGATTTTTGAATCCAGAGGATCGAAAAGCAATAGAGAGAAGAGCAATACGGCTATAGCTCCTGCAGAAGCCAGAACCCAGTCGTTTGCAAAATATAATATTAGGCCCGAAGCTACAGTTGAGATTCCTAAAATTAGAAGTAATTTTTCAATTTTATTCAAGATTTTAACACCTATTCCCGCTTATTTTTAGTCCCAATTCAATTCAAATTTCTTTATATTTAATTTCTCTGCTAGCTTTCTATCCCTTCCTAAAAAGGGCTTGAAAAAGCCTGAAAGCAGAAATTGATGTGAAACCTTTCTTGAAACTGGGCTCGAATTTTGGGATCAAAACTTATATATAGTCAACATGTATATGTTTACACATGTTCCTTCCAGCAGGAGAAAAACAATTCCGGTTCTGGGTCCTGCGTCGAAGCGGACTTCCGAACATCAATATTGCAAAGCGGTTTGGGATTTCCAGACAAGCTGTATCAAAAGCCCTTCTCAGCATGGACAAACGCATTGAAGAGACTTTGCTTGAGATGGCCCAGGCAAATAGGATTGATGTGGAAAAGCTCAGCCCGAAAAAAGGGGTACTCTTTGGGTATTCAGCTCCTTTTAAAGTCAATGCAATCATCTTTGTCTCAGCTAAGCATGGGATGCAGGTTTGGTACGAACATGAAGGAGACTGTGGATCTTGTAAACGGTATAGAGAATGCATTGAATTGCTCTGGGACTTTGCAGAAGAGATGCAGATAAACCTTAAAAGCTCCGAAGATCCGACAAAGCTTGCAGCTGAATTATTCGGAAAATTAAAGGAGCTGAGGGAAGAGAGCTGATATAAGGCCAAAAAGAGGACGGATCTTTGAATAAAAAGCTATGGAATAAGTCCATGAACTGGAAGTGAAAGCGTTATGATCCTGAAACATATCAAAAAGTTTCTGGGCTGGTGCCCGAATCTCAAAGCCTCTGATGCTTGCTCTGGGGCAATCAAAGAGCCAAATTTTGAACATTTTGAAATCAAAAATCGGGATCGAGGGGGAAGCAAATCCAGGACTTTAAAAAATCCTGGGTGGTTTAGGAGATTAAGCAATCAATTTCTTCTATTTGCGATTTTTTTAACTCTTCTTTTTTTTCTGATATACATTCAGGTGGGCTTAAACTTATTCGTTTTATTTGGATTTCTTCCTGCTCTAGTTTATTTTTTATTTCAAGGAAAGGATCGGATTCAACGTTTCAATAGCATTGCAAAAAAACCTCTTGTTCGTCATGTTCCAAGGAGTTCATATTTTAGAGGCTTGATTATTATAATTATATTTCTTCTGTTTATGCTTCTCTTTTATGTCTTGTTTGGTAACCAGTCGATTTTAATGTCCTTTTCAATTATTTTATTCTATACGTGGGGGGGTTACTTTCAGCTAATTTATTGGGAAAGGCAAAATCAAATGAAAATTTATCTGACTCGTAAAAATTATATTGAAAAGACATACGCTATAGGGGAAAAGAAATAAGAACTGTGTGCTTTAAATTAGAAAAGCTAAAATTAGCTCTCAACAAGGAGCTTGAAGCCTCTAGCGCAGAGTTGAAAGAGGGTAAAGTTCTTAATGCCCAGGTCTCCCTGTCTAGAGACCTTGGAATTGCAACAATTTTTTTTCCAGCTCTTATAGTTTATATAATTTTAACATCAATTTTTGAAAGTTATATCTTAAATCTATTTTCCAGCTTAATCCTATATCTGGCTTTTTTACTTTTAATTCTATATCATCGTACTGCTATTGTGCTAACTCCTGAAAAGATAGTTGTTCATAGGCAGCTGTTTAAAACTTTCGTCTTACAGAAAAATGATCTCGTAAAGACTTCGATTTCAAAGAACCTCAGTAAGTCTCTGCGTTGGCCCCTTCGCTTTCTTTTGCTCCTCACTATTATAATAAAGTTACTCTTTACAGTAGAAGGGCTTAGCAGGGGTTTATCGTTGAGAGAAACTGCTCCAACCTCCGTAAAACTCAATCTTTTTCTGAGTGAATTCATGGTCTATTTTTTTCTACTTGTAATTTGGTACCTCTTCGAGCTTACAACACCTTATCAGTAGAATTTATGGCCTCAAAACGCTTGAGTCTGGAGGGAAAGTGCTAGTTCGGGCAAAAACTGAAAAAGGAGGAGAAACCGATTTTAAGGTCAGGGTCAGGCTTGATTCAGAGCTGGAAGTTGAGTATTACAAAAACGGGGGAATTTTACAGCGGTTCTTGCGAAAGCTCTTATACACTAAAGATTTGTAAAATATCTATCCCTTTCCAGAAAGCCGTCTTGGGATGGTTTTAAGCTTTTTCTTTTTTCTTTCTATTATTTTATTTATCCTGCTTTTTTTTTCAGATAGCTATTAATATTTTTGATCTATATTTTGATGAGGGGGTATATTTATATGTGCAGATACTTTGGAGGGGTTAGAAAGTGTCCATGGCACTGACCCTAAGCTTCTATTCCTTGATTTCCGAACCTGTAAACCTTAATCCTTCAGCTTTTCTCTCCGAAGGCCTCTTCAGGCATGAAGTTACTTTACTCCTGCCCGTAAAAAACGAGGAGCTTTCAATTGCGAGCAAGGTGCTTCTGGCTTTTGGATATGCTGATCGTGTTTTAGTGCTTGATGAAGGCTCTACTGATCGAACTGTTGAACTGGCTTCCAAGTCAGGGGCTGGGGTGCTGCCTGCAGGAGAAGGGCAGGACGCTTGGGTAAAGGCTTTTTTAAAAGCTTCAAAGGATTCGGAAATTGTTGTGTTCGCATATTCTGAATCTCTAGGAGCCTTTGAGGGCTTCTCGCAGGATTTGCAGGCTTTGACACGCGGAACCTGTGATGTTTTGGTAGTTTCCCAGGCTCAAAGGCTTTCAGTTGATCTGGAATATATTTGCCTTTTTAATGGCAAGAGTCCCTTAAATGAAGCTATCGCTTTTCTTGCTTGCTCTTCGAAAAGCCTGAATAAACTTTATTCTGGGCCGCAGCCTGGCTCTTTCAGGGCTTTGCTCGCTTATGCAGAAGCACAAGGGCTAAAGGTTAAGCAGAGAAGCTATGCTGAGGCTCCGTCTATTAATAAATTTGATTCTTATCGCATAGGGGTTGTGGTTCCGGCTTATAATGAAGAAGCTCTGATTGAGCCTACTCTTTTAGGAATTCCGGATTATGTGGATCGGATTTATGTTATTGATGACGGAAGTTCGGACCGCACGGCTGAGCGTATAGAGCGGGTTTCTGATCCGAGAATCCATTTTATCCGGCATGAAGGAAATAAAGGAGTAGGTTGCAGCATTATTGCTGGATACAAGCAGGCGCTGAAGGAGAATATGGATGTTGTTGCCGTAATGGCTGGGGATAATCAGATGGATCCGGCCGAACTTCCAAGACTTTTGATTCCTGTTCTGGAGGGTAGAGTCGACTATAGCAAGGGAAACAGGTTGCTTACTTCTAAGTTTATGACAGGAATGAGCCAGTGGCGGATTCTGGGGAATTTCTTGCTTTCCATGCTCACAAAAATTGGAAGTGGGTACTGGCGAGTTCTGGATCCTCAGAATGGGTATACCGTAATTTCTAAAAAAGCGCTTGAAGCTCTTGATCTGGATGCTGTTTATCCTTATTATGGTTATTGCAATG
The DNA here is from genome assembly GCA_028684695.1 of Methanosarcinaceae archaeon. Taxonomy (GTDB): domain Archaea; phylum Halobacteriota; class Methanosarcinia; order Methanosarcinales; family Methanosarcinaceae; genus JAQVBP01. The sequence goes on from JAQUFK010000010.1 coordinate 11,157, forward strand.
ATTTGCTTATAAAATTGAACGCCTTTGGAATGCGGGTTGGGGATGTGGTAATTCCGGCCCGGTACGGAAATGAAACGTCTTCGATCAAGTACAGTAGGTATATTTTGAAAGTTTCTCCCATGCTTTTCAGAGGCTTTCTCTGGAGACTCCGAGTCAAGTACATGGTTCTTGATTTCCATCCTCTGATCTTTTTCTATGTTGCGGGCATGATTTTATTACCTGCTTCCGTGCTTTTCGGGATTTTTCTCCTCCTGGGTACAGCCTTTAATCTGGCTTTTCCAGCGTTTTATACGCTGCTTGCCCTTTTTGCCTTCTTTGCAGGGCTCCAGATGTTAATTTTTGGCATGCTCTTTGATATGCAGGCTGATCAAAGCCGAGGAATAAAAGGATGAGCTAGGGTTTTTTCATTCTTTTTTTCCCCTTTTTTCCAGTTTCTTTTTCAGAGAATTTAAGATAAAGAGGCTTACTACGCAAGCTCCTAAGCTTTCAAAAAACATGGATTCATAGCATTCAAATTTAAAAGATTTTATAAGCATTGCTATAAAATATAAAATTCCGGTGTATTCGGGATCTCCTCTTGGAAACTCCAGGCCAAAAAGGGGCCAAAAGAGAGTATAGGAGTCCTTCCACATTTTATCTTCTAAAAGATGGCAAAAAGCTCCAGTTGCAAGGGAAATTCCTCGAAGATCTTTCCGATTTTTATAAAGGATAAAGCCTAGCAGAGTGAGAAAAAAGCTGAAGCTGAGGGTATGGCCTATAATTCGTCCGTTTGCAAGAGTGGATGCAAAAAGCAGTTTGCCTATAGGTTTATCAATTAAGTCGGGAAGCAGGGCTCCAAGTGCCAGATACTGCAACTTTATTCCGGAAGTAAGAGAAGGAAAGAGGCGCCGGAATATTAAATAAATCCCCAAAGTAATCCCAAGATGCCCAAAGAGAAGCATTTTAATTAGGTATTTCTAAAATTATATATAACCTTTTGTAGGGTTTATAAGTTTATAAGTTTATAAGATCGCAGCAGAAAACCCATGAAATCTTCATTTCATGGGATGAATGCGTCAAGACTACAATTTTGCGTTTAGTATCGATATTTTGAGATCATATTACTTCAATGTTTAAATAACTCCTTTGTGCGATCCCGCAAATTGAAAATTTGTGGGATTTCCAGTGAAACTGGAAAAGAACCAAGCCAAAGGGCTTTCCAACGGGCCGCCCCTGGGATAGGGGTCTTCGTAAAGTGGGTCCCACAATTCGTTGCCTTTCCCGTTAGGTATGGATTGTGATATCAGGTTCCTTCGGGAATCGGTCGGAGGAAGCTACGAAGTCTTTAGCTTCGTGGCAGTTCACAGCTTTATGGATTTATGGGTTTTTCCCTTCTATTTTCTTCCTTCTATTTTTTTTAGGAAAACTCATAAGTTCCCTTGCATTTGAATTCCGTATAATTGGGGTTGAAAAAGATTCTGAGAAAACCATTATTTGGATATGGTCTAATATTGGATAAATTAATTTTTGCATTGTTCTCTGGATATGAGGAGATTAGCTCGTCTCCATTGACTTCTAGGAAAGTTTCACTTGTATATGTGGGGAGATTATAGCTTAAATTTGAATTGAAATCCGAATATTTTCCTATCCATATGGTCTCGATTTTTCCTTTTCCCAATTCTTCTCCATTACATAGAATTCTTACCTTAAATTTGTAATTGGTAATGGTCTTGTCGGTCATGTCGGCTTCACCGGCAATCTGAACTCCATCCATTACAAGCTTTATCCAGGCATTTTCTTTTAAGTTTAGCCGCTTTTTATTCTTTTTATAATCTTGATAGATGATATAACTGTCTTTATCCTTGTTTTTAAACTCGATATATGCCTCAGAAGGCATTATGCCTCCTTTATTTTCTTTTCTTAATACTATGTGATCTCCTTGTCCAGCTTCACTTCTTTTTTCGACTGAGATTTTTTTTGTTTTGAGGCTGCTGTGGTGATTGGAATCTTCAATACTAAGCTTTGCCGTATAATCTCCTGCCAAATTATAGGTATACACTGGATTTTGCTTGCTTGAATCCTGGCTTCCATCCCCGTTAAAATCCCAAATCCAGGAAATTGGAGCTCCTTCGGATGTATCGGTGAAGCTTACTGTCAAGGGAGCAGGCCCTGAGCTTGGATTGGCCACAAAGTTTGCTTTTGGCATATCCGGCTCCAAAGCCGGCTCGTTTTCATTTCTCAGGCAAACTGCAAGATAGTCTATCTGAATATTTTTATTGCCATTGGCTTCCAGCTCTAGTTTGAATACAAGCTCAGAGATCTCTTGCAGGTTCAAGCCCTTAAAAGTCCTATTATAAAGGTACCAATCCTTCCCGGAATAATCCCAAGGGTTTAGACCTTCCAGCTTTTCTCCTGCAAGAAGCAGATTATTTTTATTGTTGAGTTTATCAGTTTTATAAACCATTCTGAGGCTTACAGAGTCTGGAGTTCCGTTAAATCCGCTATAATAGCCTGCAAAATCAAAATTAAGCTCCAATCCTCCTTTATCAAAATGATGATAAAAACTATTATTTTTACGATACCCTGGAAGAAATACGTCATAGTTTCCACTCGATTCCGAAAAGGCTGTGGCTTTGTCGGGGAAACGAAGTTTTTCAATAAGCTCAGAATCCTTGCCAGGGCCAGTCAAATCAGGGCTTGTTACATGGGAAAAAGTATACCAGCGATTCAGTTCCAAAAGGGGAAGCTTTCCTTCTCGAACCTTGATATAATTCTTTTTGATTTTGGAATCCGTACCGTTTGCATTGCGAACCCGCAGGCTGACTGTGTAAGTTCCGGCCTGCTTGAAGGTGTAAGAAGGATTCTTTTTGTTTGGATTTGTTGTGTTAAACCAAGGAGAGCCATCTCCAAAGTTCCAGCTCCAAGCAGCAGGGGCGTTTTCCGAAAGGTCTGTAAACCTTACCGTGAAGGGGACAAAACCTGAGGTTTTATTTGCCTTGAATCGAGCAATAGGGGGTTTTTTCGTTGTTTCCGGCCCTGTAAAGTCTATTTCTGTATTCTGACTTCCGCTTTGAAGTTCGCTTCCGACTCTCGTATCGCAGACATAGAGATGCTGAACTGCACTGCCGTTTTTAAAATCAAAGCTTACAAATCTGAGGTTCGGCTCCCCCTTAATTTCATAGTCTTCTTCTCGGAGCTCGGCTTTTTTGGCCGTTGCTTTGAGATAATTCGCCCAAGCAGTGGGATATTCCGTATAAAGAGTAAAAGAAAAACCTGTCTCTGTAACGTTAATTGGATCTTTGAATTCTATTTTTTCTGCGCTAAGTTTGATTCCACTTTCCAGATTTCCGGAAAAACTTTCGTTTTTTCCGGTAAGGTTTATTGTATTAAGAAAAACGTCTCTTCGTCCGTCCTTTCGTTTTTTAAAATTGAGAAAAGAAGGATTAAGTTTCATGACTGAGCTTTCTTCCTGAGAGAGAATCAGGGCTCCGTTTTCATAGCAGAAGCTCTGGTCTATGTAGTAATTATTTTGAGAATGGTAGGTAACTGAGCCGCAGTCTAAATCTAGGAGGGCTTTTCCTGTGAAAAGCTCCAGCCTGCCCCAATTATTTTTTAAACGGAGAGCTCCGCCTGATTTTAAGGAACCTATTATGGGAAGTTCTCCTCCCCCCATAGAAATGGGAACACTTATGGAACTTTCACTTCCAGTTAGGCTCTTGCTCCGGTTTGTGTGCGACATATTTACGGTTTTCATAAACACACTTAGAGAGTCAATTCCGGATTTGAGCTGGCTCATCTCGCCTAGCACTTCGTTCATATGAGCATATTCGGCTTCTTCTTTCCATTCGGGAACGTATTCGACTTGGATTATGGTAAAAACAGAAAACAAAATTGCAAGGAGCAAGACGGCTGCTAGAGCAACTGTAGTTGAGGTCTCCGATTTTAAAAATGCATTAATCGAATTTGCAGGCTTTGGGCTCATTTTTCCCTTCCCTTTATAGCTTTTCTTGCTTCCCAATTTCTATTTTGTTTCCTTTCAGATTTTCAGACTTTAACTCTCCAGAGATTGGCAAACCCGAGCAGGGAATCTTTTGAAAGTTTGCCCACAAGCCCCACATTGGTCTTTTTTGCAATCTCAACCCCGGAATCCAGGGGCATAGCTTTTGTTACAATAAGTGGAATTCCGGCCCTTGCGGCTTTCAAAACCATGTATCCGGGCTGCCTTCCTGTGGAGAGAAGGTAGAGCTCTGAGAGGGAAAGGCCTTCAAATAAGGCTTTTCCGATCACTTTGTCAACTGCGTTATGTCTGCCAACATCTATAGCTCTGGCAAGCATTTTTCCTTTCCGGTCTACAAGTGCTGCAAGATGGGTACCCCGGCTCCGAAGATAGGGGCCTGATTCTAGATAATTTATGCCTGCAAAAAGGGATTTTGCTTCAAAAATCGTATCGGATTCAACATAAATCTCTTTTTCCAGTTTTTCAGTTTCAGAAAGGGATTCAAGCTTTTGCTCGGCCTTTAACTCAATTTCTATTATCTTTCCCTTTTCCCCCTTTTTTTCAGTCAGCTTGATTTCAGAAATCGCCTCAGGCGTCAGGATTCCTTCTGTTAGAAGGTGGCCTATGGCAAGGGCTTGAAACTCGGTAGGCGAGGCAAAAAGGGTTGTAAAACGTTTGCCGTTGAGATAAAGCTCAAGGGTTGATTCGCAGGCAAGCGGAAGGTTCAGTTTGCTCAGCTTCCCGTTAAAATCAATTTTTTTCGCCGGATATATTTTTGTGTATTTAGCAGGCATATTTTTCACTTATGGATTCTTTTTCCCTTTAAAGCTTCCAGTTTCCGGGATTTTTGGAGGCTTCTTTTTCAAAATCAGCTTTTCCAAGAATCTGAAAGTTGTACTTTATGGAGCACTTGTTTTGAGTCCGTATGTACAAAATAAAGAGCTACGGTATCCTCGGAACTGATAGACGTATTTTTTATGGTAAAGCTATCTCCGAATTTCCAGGCTTTGTTCTGAGAACTTACTTCAACAGTTTCCGATGCCGCTGTAAAAACCTTTTTTTCCCCATTAACATAGAGTATGATTTTGATTGAGGCTACATCCAAGGTTTCTCCTCCACTGTGCAGGATTTCTATTGTACCTGTAGTAAGATCCACCCGTTCCATAATCTCAGTGTGGGGCACATCCCTAACTCCTAGGTTCGCATACACAAAGACTGCAATTGAAGAGATAAGGAGCACCACGATTGCGGTCAGAAGCATTTCTCCTATTATTTCACTAACTGCTTTGCAGTCTTTTAATATTGCTTTTTCTTTTTTGTAGCGCACAGCGAACCTTCTCCCTCTAAGGTCTATTTTAGCTTTTTTTGTAACTCTTTTATTTTTAAGGCTTTTCTTGGGGCTTTCCAAAATATGAGACTTATTCTTTTAATTTTCGTCGAATTTCTAATATTACTTATTTTTAATATAATGCTTTTTATTTCGTTTAACTTCTTTTGTTTCTTCAACATCTTCCTGTTCACAGCAAACTTTATATAGAAATGTAAAGTAATGAGATATTACATTCTAAAAAAATAGAACGGTACCTATTAATTTATTACAATGTGGGAATGTTCTGGGTTTTAGACCCTGAACAAAACAGGAGGTTATATCAAATGTCAAGTTTGAAGAGTTTGTTAAAAGACAGAGAAGCAGTTTCACCCGTAATTGGAGTGGTCCTAATGGTTGCCATTACCGTCATCCTAGCAGCTGCTATAGGTTCATCCGTTCTTGGGGAAGACAGAGCTGAACCTGCCCCAAAAGCGAATTTGCACTTAAAGGCTAATGGAATTAATACTGAGAAAAACGGAACCATACTAATTGAACACTTAGGAGGAGATCCGATTAATTTTGAGGATAACAAAACCAATACAAATGTGACTATTTATAATTTTGATACAAGGAATACTTGTTATCCCAATGCCACTCAATTAAGCACTTTTACTGTAGGAAGTATAGATTCCTTTAATGTAAGCGGAGTCAGTAAAGGGAATACCATTAACATCAAAATCATTGATGTTGCAAGCCAGCAATTGATTTATGATAAAGATTTAAGGTTTTAAATGCAGCTTTTAACCCTTTTGGGGGTAATTTTTTCATTTTAACTAGAATTTCCCCCTTTTTAGAATAAGCTCTTTTTCTTTGCTTACTCTTTTTGTTTTTTAAAATTCATCTTCTTATTTTCTCGGAGCAAGTTTCCTCCGAGCAGGAGTAATATTTTTAGTTTTACTTTTGAAATCAGAGGCTTTTCTTTCTAGTTTTTCATTTTCAGACAAGACTATTTGCAGGGTTTTTCCTAAAAGGGCAAGCAAAGCTTAGGGTTCTACTCGAAAAATAATCCTCAGCCAGCGTAGATATACTTTTATTTGATAATGAAAAAATCGTATGTATGTAAAACAAGATGATAATTATAAATATAGCTACTATTATAATTCCGGCGTTGTATAAATATATATCTAAATATATATCTAATGTGAATCAATTCTAATTCGCATTCATTAAAACACCACCCCTGATTCGACTGGAGCTGATATACTTGGAATTCCAGATTTTTGAGGAAATTTGTATCATTATCGGCTTATCCATTCTCATACTCTCAATCTGCCACAAATTTGAATTTCCCCCAATAATAGGCTTCTTTATTACTGGAATGTTAATCGGGCCCTACGGAATAGGGATAATAGATGGAACCCAGGAGCTTGAGATTTATTCCGAAATAGGAATAATCTTTTTGCTCTTTACCATAGGAGTCGAACTCTCCTTAAAAGAGCTCTGGGAAATAAAAAAATCCGTATTGCTGGGAGGAGCTTTCCAGATCCTTTTTAGTACTATTTTTGTCCTCTTCATATGTACGCAGCTTGGCTTTGAGCTTTCCACCTCAATTTTTATAGGCTTTCTCCTTTCGCTTAGCAGTACTGCAATAGTACTTGGAATCCTTCAAGAAAAAGCCGAACTCTACAGCCCTCATGGTCGAACCTCTCTTTCCATGCTGATTTTTCAGGACATTGTCGTTGTGCCCATGATCCTTATAACTCCCCTGCTAGCTGGAGCTTCAGAGGACCTTACAGGCTCGCTTTTGTCTCTGCTCCTTAAAGGCGGAGCTATTATACTACTCGTGCTCTTAAGTGCGCGTTATCTTGTTCCCCAGCTGCTTTATCAAGCCGCCAAATCCCATAGCAGAGAAACGTTTCTTCTGACTGTACTGTTTATCTGCCTTGCAACTGCAACCCTAACAGCAGCAGCTGGCCTTTCTCTGGCGCTTGGAGCCTTCCTTGCAGGCTTGATTATCTCCGAGTCCGAATACAGCCATCAAGCCCTCGGAAATATTATCCCTTTCAGAGATATCTTCCTAAGTTTCTTTTTCGTATCGATTGGAATGCTGCTCGATATAAGATACCTCTTAAGTGAACCTTTCAATATTTTCCTGATTGCAGGGGGGGTAATCCTGCTCAAAACATTTTCCGGAACTTTTGCAACCTTGCTCCTGGGTTATCCTCTCCGCACAACCCTGCTTACAGGTTTTGCCCTTTCTCAGGTAGGAGAATTTTCTTTTGTCCTCTCAAAGTTCGGAATGCAATACGGGCTCCTTAACACTGGAATTTATCAGGTTTTTCTTGCAGTCTCAGTCATTTCCATGGGAGCGGCTCCATTTATCCTTAACTTTTCCCCAAAAGCGGTTGATTTCCTGCTCAAAAAAACCTCAAATCCTAAACTGCTTGGAGGCTTAAGTTCGACAAGTCTTCCTACGGGAATTGAGGAGGAAAATCAGCTTGAAGCCCACCTTATAATCCTAGGCTTCGGGTTTAACGGGCGCACGGTTGCAAGGGTTGCAAAAGCTGCGAAGATTCCCTATATTGTTTTGGAAATGAACCCTGAAGTTGTAAGTTGCGAAAAGAAAAAAGGAGAAAGCATCATATACGGGGATGGAACCTTCCTGCCTGTGCTGGAGCACGCTGGAGTTAAAAGAGCAAGGGTACTTGTAATAGGGATTTCGGATCCTGTGGCCACCCGAAAGATAGTGGAGCTTGCAAAAAGACTGAACCCTCGACTTTATATCATAGCCCGAACTCGTTTTCTGCAAGAAATGGATCCTCTTTACAAACTGGGAGCGGATGAGGTTATCCCCGAAGAATACGAAACTTCGGTTGAGATTTTTGTCCGCCTGCTGAACAGATATATGGTTCCGAAAAACGAAATCGAAGCATTTGTTTCTGAAATCCGGGCCGATGGCTACGAGATGTTAAGAGAACTTTCCGCAAATGGAAGCAATTTCAAACTCATTGATGAATTGCCGGGAATGGATATTCACGTCCTGAAAACAAAGAGCGGATCCCCTCTTGAAGGAAGGACGCTTGCCGATATGGATCTAAGAAAAGAACACGGAGTTACTGTGCTTGCAATCCGCAGGGGCAAAGAAATTATTCATAATCCAGAAGGAAACACCCTTATTCGGGCAGAAGATGTCTGCGTCCTTTTTGGAGAGCCTCATTATCTCTATAATGTAAGGGAATATTTTGAGCCAAAAAACGAATTGGAACAAAAGAAAAAATCATAAGAGATAAGAAAAGAAGCAGGAAAAAGTAGGAACAGGAAAAAGTAGGAACATGGAAGAGGGGAAAAGAAGAAAGAGCTGGAAGGGAGTGCAAAAGGAGTCCCAAACATAAATATATCTGAGAGGCGTCTATATTCCCAAGATGCCATCCAGATTTGAAATTCTTGACAAGGATGCGGGCGGACGTATTGGAAAACTTAAAACCCCGCATGGGGTTGTAGAGACTCCCACAGTCATGCCCGTAATCAATCCTAATATCCAGCTAATTTCCCCAAAAGAGATGAGAAATTTCGGGGCGGAAATCCTGATCACCAATTCCTATATTATTTATCGAAAGGAAGAACTCAGGGCAAAAGCGCTTGAAAAAGGATTACACGGACTTTTAGACTTTGATGGTCCCCTCATGACCGATTCCGGCTCCTTTCAGCTTTCCGTCTACGGATCCGTGGAAGTGACAAATGAAGAGATTCTCAATTTTGAGAAAGAGATCGGCAGCGATATCATAGTTCCGCTTGACATTCCAACTCCTCCAGATGTTTCTTCAAAAAGGGCAAAAGAAGAGCTTGAAATTACCGAAACTAGGCTTAAGGAAGCTAGAAAGCTTATCCAAGGCAAACAATTGCTTGCAGGGCCAGTTCAAGGTTCAACCTATCCTGAACTCCGGGAAAAAGCTGCAGTTTATGCCCGGGAGTTGGACTTTGAGGTTTATCCTCTAGGGGCAGTTGTCCCGCTTATGGAAGCTTATCGCTATGCTGAGCTTGTAGACGTTATTGCAGCCTGCAAAAAAGGGCTCTCTCCAAAAGCTCCAGTTCATCTTTTCGGGGCCGGACACCCCATGATGTTTGCTTTGGCAGTCGCCCTTGGCTGTGATCTTTTTGATTCTGCAGCTTATGCTCTTTATGCCAAAGCCGGGCGTTACATAACAGTTCAGGGAACCTTGCATCTTGATAAACTGAATTATCTACCCTGTGCCTGTCCTATCTGCTCAAAGTACACTGCCGAAGAACTCCGCACTGCTCCAAACCGCCAGGAACTTCTGGCAAGCCACAATCTTTATGTGACTTTTGCGGAAATCCGACTCATAAAACAGCGCATTAAGGAAGGAAACCTGCTTGAGCTTGTGGAGCAGCGCTGCCGAGCTCATCCAAAACTGCTTGATGGGCTAAAAAGGCTCTATGAACACTCCGAATGGCTTGAAGAATTCGATCCTGCAACAAAATCCACTTTCTTTTATTGCGGGCCTGAGTCTGCAAAGCGCCCGGAAATCCTGCGGTTTGAAAAGAAACTGGAGCGTTTCAAGCTGAAGGGAAAAAGCCTTATCCGAACAAGAGCAGTCAAAGGAGAAAAAGAATACGAAAACGTCCTTGGTTTTAAACCTCCTTTTGGGGCGTATCCCTTGGAGATGGAAGAGGTTTATCCTTTCAATGCTGAGGTTCCAAAAGTTCCGGACTCTGAAGCCTTGGAAAGAGCTTTAAAAAACACGCTTAAGCTCATAGAACTAAATCCTGATGCAGATTATACTTTCATCTGCGAAGAAGACTTTAAACATCCTTTTCTTGAAAAACTTGCCGAAAAAGCAAAAATTGTGCCCCGAAAGGCCTGGAATCAGTAAATTTCTCCTTTATCCAATCCCAAGTTCGACTTAATATATTATTATAGTTATTAACGCAACTCATTACACACATTAACACTTATATTCTCTTATGGTGGGGAAAGAACAAATTGCTATTGATCGTAAGATAACTCTTGATGAGCTCAACTCTTTCATCAAACATGAAAACAATTCAAGGGTCTTGAAAAGGCTATATTTTGTCAAATTTAGGTATCTCGGAGACTCTGTGGAGGAAGCTACCAACAAAGTTGGAGTGACTAAGAAAACAGGGTATTACTGGCAGGAGGATTGGAATCAAGGCGGATATTCCGCCTTAATTCCAGAATTTGGCGGAGGAAGAAAGTCTAAGCTTACTGATAAACAGAAAAATGAATTGAGAACTTTGTTGGAAGCTAAGGATTATTGGACTACAAGAGAAGTTCTGAAGCTAATAAAGGAAAAGTATAACGTAGACTATTCACTGAAGCAAATCGGAGTTATACTGCATAGTTTTAATATGTATTACTCTAAGCCTTATACCCTTGATTTCCGAAGGCCTGAAAATGCTGAAGAAATTTTAAAAAAAAGTTAAGCGAAGCAATTCCAGAGGACATTGGTCCAGACGAACAATATATTATAGGTTTTCTGGATGAATCTTCACCACAAACAAAAGCAAATACACAACGTCTCTGGTCATTTAAAAGACCTTTCATGATCAAAAACACAGATTACATAAAGGCAAATGCGTTTGCATTTTATTCGATTAACGGAAAGAATCTCATTGATTTCAAAGATTGTTCAAAAGCAGAATGTGTATGTGAGTTCTTGGGAAGAATCGTTGAACAGAATAAAAATAAACAAATAATTCTCATCCTGGATAATTCAAAGGCACATCACGCTAAAAAAACGATTGAAAGAGCCAGAAAATTAGGGATAATACTTGTATTTCTCCCTACTTATTCACCAGATCTAAATCCTG
>JAQUFK010000150.1 GCA_028684695.1 Methanosarcinaceae archaeon
ATCGACTACGTACCATTCGGGATATTTGTAGAGCAATAAGGTCATGCCCGTGGCAAGAAGTCCGGAAAGCGAAGCAACAAGCTTTAAAGACAGGCCCGGAAAGAGAGTAAGCAAAGCGTAGAAGATATAATAAAGAGTGGTGAGCACAGCTATATAGATAAAAAGTTTGATAAGCCAGGTCAAATTCTTTTTTATTGCCAGAAGCACAAGCAGAGTAAAGCCTAAGATAAGTCCTATATAGTAAATGGAGTACGAAACGTTTGTTGGATCCTCAAAGGCCTGCATTTCATTTACTTCCATGGGGCTGGCTAGCAATAATGCGATGATCTGAACGAGCAGAATAAGCCCGGCCATGGAAAGCATGGGAAAGTATTCCGTTATTTTTTCACTGATGGAACTCAAAAGCCTTAAACTCCTTATTTTTAGCTCCTTCTTCATTCAGGACCTAATTTACCTCTTTTAGCAGATTTACTTTGCCTGAGGAAAACCTTGAGCCTATAAATAGCTCTAAAAAGCTCTGCAAACCAAAATATTTTTGGAGATTAAGTCCCTTGAGGAATTACTGAAAAAAACTTAGAGGGAAGTAAAGTGAACTACCTCTAAGCTAAAGACTTAAGGGGTTTACGCTGCGCTCTATAAATACTTTGCGCAAATAAATAAATGAATAAATAAATACCTGAGCCCTCCAAATAAGTTTTGAAAATCAAAAAGTATATATAATGTTGACTGAAAAGATTATATAAAATTATTTTTATAATGTTAGAGGATGGCTCTTAAAAAGAAAGTATATAAGTATATATCCGATATGCTGAGGTGTAGAATGGAGAAGAGAGATTCGATATTTTTAGCTGTGATGGTTCTATCATCCTTTCTTTTATCTGTTGAATGGCTCCGAAGGTTTCCGAGCCGGGCTTCAAACCCCCTTATCGTAATCTCGGTTGTGGTCCTGATCGGAACCCTGTCTATAATGCTAATTTCCCTGAATGCAAGGCTCAGGGAGCTTGAGGAAAAGATCGAAGCCCGAGACCGCTCTCTCCGGCTGAATCTGGAAGGAGGAGAGGCAAACGTTGAAGATAAAATGAATGAAATCATAACTAAGGTCGATAATGCAATCTATGAATTAAAGCTCAGAAAATATCATTAATTACTTCTTAAGAAGGGAGCAAACCACAAGGAGGAATTAAATAAATTATTTAAAAATCTCCTTTTATCCCTCCGAAAAGCATATATTCTAGGATTGAAGTGATAAGAGGGCGTCTGAAATACGCACAAGCTTTCAGGATATTTTAGAATATATGCTTTCAGATCAATTTATCTAAATAGAGAGAAACAGTGTAAAATACTTATACCATTGCGATTCTTTTTGAAAATACTTATATAGAAATCCAGATTACACTTGTTAAAATGAGCCTTTCTCAAAACTTATTCTTTACTTTAAAAAGGAAAGGACTTCAACACAAGCTATTATTATCAAAAACCCCATAATTGTATAGTTTTTTGCTTGCGGAGCAAGCGAGGAGACAAAGCCTAGAGCGTGACTTTCTGGCTTTGCCAAAAAAGGGCAAGGGACACAGTTCAGAGCTTTTGAGAAGGAAGCAGAATATGCACCTTAATTTAGAACCGATTGGGATAATAAAAAAAGCTGCAAATAAATCAGAAATTTTGATCTATGCTGATTTTGAGCAGATAATTCGCAACATTGTCAACAAAATCGGGGAAAGAGCAGAAGCTGGACAAAAGCTTCTGGTAATCCACAAAAATAATAAGAGCAAAAAGCCAAAAGATGGGCATCAAGTCCAGGTAACAAAAGCCATACTTCTTGAAAGGAATGGCAATCTTCTTACAGTTTCGGGAATCGATGCAAACGAAGATTCCGTAATAGATGTTCGACTTGAGCTCTCGGGTTGAAAATACCCCAGGGGGTGATCTGAGGAAAAGGGGGATGCTTGCAGGCCTCATATTTTTTTTACTGGTATGTGGCTGCCTTGGGGAAATAAAGCAAGAAAAAGCTATTTCTGATCCGGATCTTCCAAAAGCTGAACCTGAAAAAAAGCCAAATAGCCTTTTAGACAAAGAGAACAAAACCCAAGTTTCAAACCTACTTGCAGTCTACATGGTCGGAAGTGATTTGGAATCCTCCAAAGGCTATGCAAGTGCAGACCTATTTGAAATGCTCAAAGCAGCTCCGAAAAATCAAACTGAGCTGGAAATCGTAATTGCCTATGGGGGAAGCGACCAAGAAGGCTGGCGGGGAATGACGATTGCAAGGCTTTCGGAGCTTGAAAAAGATGGACAGGATGGCATTATAGGCAACGAGAAGCTATACAGGAAGAACTATAAAACGGCAAATATGGGAGATCAAAAAAGCCTGGACACTTTTCTTTCCTATCTTCAGGAAAACTACGAGAGCGAAAGATACGTTTTGATATTTTGGGATCACGGGGATGCTTACCGGGGAGTTTGTTTTGACGAAACCAAGAATTACGATCGATTAGAGCTTTCAGAACTTTCAGCCTCACTTAAAAATTCGGGATTGCATTTTGAGCTGGTAGGCTTTGACGCCTGCCTGATGGCAAATCTTGAACTTGCAAAAAGCATCGCCCCTTCAGCTGACTACCTTCTAGCTTCTGAGACGATAGAGCCTACCCACGGCTGGGACTACGTCTCCTTTATAGATTATTATGGGAAAAACCCAGAAACTTCAACACAAGCCCTTGGGAGAAAAATCATTGATAGTTATCTTGAGAATCCTCAACATCTCCGCCCAAAAACCCTTTCTCTTCTGGATCTCTCCAAAACCGAGGAAGTACTTAAAAACTTTGATTCTCTGGTTGAGGCTATGGACTCAAAGCTTCCGACCCCAAAAAGTTATTGCGAGCTTGGAGCTTCCTTTACAAAGGCTCGAAAGTTCGGAGTTGGGCCAAAAACAGAAAGCGAAATCTCAATGGACCTTAAAAGCTTTGCTCTTCAAATCGAAAAAGAGGCTCCAGAACTCTCCGAAAAAACCAAAGCCCTTATCGAAAGCCTAGACGCTTTTGTGCTCTATGCAAGACGGGACCCAGAAGAGCCTGAAGCTTATGGAGTTTCGCTTTATTCTCCTCATTCTGGAGAAAAAACCCTAAAAACCTACACCCAAGTATCTCTTTCTAAAACCTGGTATGGATTTCTTGAAAATTACCTTGAGCGGACCTGCGCAGATTTCCTAGAGCCTAAAATCTCAAAGAGAGGAGCAGCTTTCCGGGTTGAGGACGATTCCGGGCTGGCCACCGTAAAGCAGGTCTATCTGCTCAGCCCTTCCAAAACCCAAGGCTTGGAAGAAAAAGGAACTTCATTCCTTCTTCTAGGAAGCAGACCCCTAGAAAAAAACAATAGGGGATACTATACTCCTTTGCCTTGGGACGGAAAATGGATCTATCTTCGCAACGAAAAAACAGGCGAGTATGCACTTTTGTCCGCAATTTATAAGGGAAAATGCGAAGAAGGGAAACTGAATTTCTTTGTTTCCGAAGCCGAACTTTTGCGAGCCGGAGTTTCCCGAACCTGTCTTATCCACCTTTGCCTAGACCCTAAGGCTGGAGCCGTAAAGGCTTACCTTAATCCCTATGAGGCTTTAGAATCCGGAAAAATTCTTTTTTCAAGAGAAGTACTGGAGCTTGAAGAAGGCGATGTTCTTTTCACCTATGCAATCCTTTTTGAAAAAGATACTTTAGACTCGGCCCTGATCTCAAAAGGGGCCATTTCAGCTCAAAAAAGCCAGAGTTCTCGAAACTGGACTAAACTCGGAAAAATTAGGGTGGAAGCTGATACGAATTTTGTTTTTGATTATCTACCCCAGGGCAGCTATTATTCAGCTCTTTATGCTGAAGATTACCGTGTGAATTTCAATATGACAGAGCCAGAAAAAATAAATATAAAATAAACTCCCAAAAAAGCTCTTGGCAGCAGGCAGAATTTTTAGAAAATTTAGTAAGATAGCCCTTTTAAGGCACAGAATTAAATAGGAAAAAATCCCCGAGGTTAAGCATGGGTACAGCTATAGGAGAATTACTTCAGAAAAAAAACATAGGGTTTTCGGAACTTACAAACCAAATAGTGGCAATTGACGCCTTTAACACCCTGCACCAGTTTTTGAGCATCATTCGCCAGCGAGACGGCAGTCCCTTGCAAGACTCAAAAGGCAGAATAACCTCCCATCTTTCAGGCCTGCTCTATAGGACAACAAGCCTTGTAGAAGCTGGAATAAGGCCAGTCTTTGTTTTTGACGGAAAACCGCCGGAATTAAAGGCCGAAACCCTAAACAAAAGAAAAGAAGTACGGGAATCGGCCCAGGAAAGGTGGGAAAATGCAAAAGAAGAAGGGGATCTGAAAGCTGCCTATAAACACGCTCAAGCCTCATCAAAAGTGGATGCGCAAATCGTAGAAGAGGCAAAATACCTGCTTTCCACCATGGGAATTCCTTCTGTTCAAGCGCCTTCCGAAGGAGAAGCTCAGGCTGCCTATATGGTCCTTAAAAAAGATGCGGACTTTGTGGCCTCCCAAGATTACGATGCTTTTCTTTTCGGAGCTCCAGCTGTAATAAGGAACCTAGCAGTGACTGGCAAGCGCAAACTTCCCGGGAAAAACTCCTATGTTGAGGTGGAGCCTGAACTGATTGAGCTAGAAGCCAGCCTTAAAAAGCTTGAGATCAACCGGGAACAATTAATTGATCTTGCTCTCTGCGTTGGCACGGATTTTAATAAAGGTCTGGAAAGAGTGGGGCCAAAAACCGCACTCAAACTAATTAAAAAACACGGAGATATTTATGGAATTCTTCGGGAAAAAGAGGCTGAAATCGAGGGCTTAGAAGAGATCAGAACACTCTTTTTCCGGCCGCCTGCAACAAAGGAATACGAGCTCAAATGGAAAAAACCAGATCGAGAAAAAATGCTTGCGTTTCTCTGCGAAGAACATGACTTTTCCAGAGCCAGAGTGGAAAAAGCCTATGAACGCTTAAAAGAAGCCTCAGGAGCCCGGCAGCAAACCCTTGATCAATGGTTCTGAAGTTGATTATCCCTTCTTATAAACCCCCTGGCTCTTGCCGCAGCTTTAAGAGAATTGAGACTAATTTATATTTCGGGGGGGCATATGGACCGTTTTCAGGAAGAAAAGCCCAAAAGGAGCCACAAGCAGATCCATTTCCATGGGATAATATCTCCGGGAAGCCTTGCTACCGAAAAAGGAATTTGGGC
>JAQUFK010000151.1 GCA_028684695.1 Methanosarcinaceae archaeon
CCCTAAAGCTTTACTCGGGGCGAGTTCACATTCGAAAAGCCCCCTTCTCAGGGGGCTTTTGAATAATCTCCATAATTATGGAGAGTAGGAAAACTCAGAATACCACTTACTAATCCTTGCACATTCTTCCTTATCCATCCCGACTAATTTTTTACTAGCAGCAATTTCCCCAGAGGCAATCGCTACACGTAGGGTAGTCAGTTTGCGTTTTAGCTGAAAATAGCTATTAGAAACAGCCAATGACTGGATTCTTTGCCTCGGGACTATAGTAGTAACTTTTCCTAGAGTTCTTGAACTGAGAAGCAATTTATTATTCTGTATATTAAAGCCGGCATCCCGATATTGAATAATGCCCAGCCCAATTGCCAGAGGCCACAGCAGAAAGGCAAATAAGCCATAAGGAGAATAATAAATTGCTAGTATGGTTCCAAGCATTGCTGGAATAAGGTTTATAATAATATATCTGGGGCGTGCACGGAGAGGAAGGGGGTTTGTTTCAAGCGGAATTGCAAATTCAGGTAGGACTAGTTCTAAAAATTCCTGTACTTTGTTTTGAGGAATTATAGGAAAAAGAACACTAGCTTCGCCTTTTGCTCCTACATTGCTAAGACTGACTACTTGAATACTAACCATTCCAAAAGGTTTGCGCAATACGTTTTCTACTACGCGTATAGCCTGGATTTTTTTAATTGGGATAGTAAGCTGCTTTTTTTCTGTGATCCCCTGATTTATTTTTATATTATTTTCTTCTCGTCGAAGTTCAAAGCCTCCAAATTTAAGAAAATTCTCTAATAAAGACAAAGTCCAAGCTAATAAAAATATGGCTAAAACAATGAGTAGAATAACAGTGATTGTTTTGCCAGCAAGCTCATTAATATAAGTCTTTATTATCTCCCATATGTTAAGCCCGGGAAAAATCTCATCCAGTTGGGAAAAAATTGCAAAAAAGCCTGCAAGTATTACCCCAATGCTATTGGAGGTGCTGGCCAGGAGGAGTAAATCTCGAGTTGAGAGCCGGAAAATCTTTGCTGGTTCTTCTTCTTCTTTTTCTGTTTCTTGAAATTTCTGAGCTTTCAAAGAACGTTTACTTTCCAGAATATCTCGGAGCTCTTCTGCTCTTTTTTTGGATACTGCTGGGAGAATCAGCTCGGCTTTATCCCCTCCTCCTGCTGTTTCTACTTGCAGTTTCACAAGGCCAAAGAGCCGTTGAATTATTCCGGAAGAGATCTGAACTGTTTGAACCCGTCCAAAATTAATGTATCTTTTTTTCTTAACAAATATCCCGTATTCCAGATGCAGCTCCTCATCTTGAATATAATATACATACCGCAGCCAGTAAATTATTATATAGAATATATAAAGCAGTAAGATTAAAGGTAATACAATGAGAAACCCTTTTCGAAGATCGGTTTGCCCAAATACCACAATAATAAAAGGCAATAAGGATTTAAACAGATTATAAAGATTCCCTATTAAAAATTCCAGTATTGCTGCAGGGTGTAGCCTTTGAGGTTCATACATCTTCCTCTACCACCCGGGCTAATACTGAAATTTTTTCTCGCAGTTCGGCAGCTACCTCATCTGCAAGGGCAGGAATCTCATGCTCGCCTGCTGCAGTTGTTACAGTGACTGTAGAAAGCCCAAAATGCCGCATTAAGGGTCCTTGTACGGTATCAACATGCTGAATGCGCACCATAGGAATTAAAGTCCGGTATTTAGTAAATATCCCATGATAAAGCTCAAGCTGGTGTTTTGAAACATCATAACGCCATGTTTTCCAGAGGATATTCGGAATCACCGTAATTTCTAATAAAGTTAGAAGCAGTACCAAAACTATAATTATATAGAGAATCCAACTTGGCAAGTTCCAAAGCCTCAAGGCTCCATAATAAGCCAGAGGAATCAGCCAATACAAAACAGAGCCCAGCAGTCCTGACAAGCGCCAGTATGAGATCGCTTTTTTGTCTATCTGATGCCCAGAAATAGTGTCTAAAAAATCCATAAAAAGTATCCTTAAGTTTTAGATAACACTCTTCTCATTCCCTTTTTTCTCAAATTTTCCCCATCTCTCTTTTCTCAATTTTGATTGTCATTTCCTTATTAAATACTTATTGCCTGTAAGCTAGGCTTCTTTTTTATTTTCTTTTATTTTCGGTTTCCTGAGGGCTAAGAGGCCTAAAAAATGGAGTGGAAAAAAAAGGCTTATTCATATAGCTGGTATATAGCTGGTATATAGCTGGGCTATAAAAAATAAGGGAAAGAATTTCTTTTTTTCAGGGAATCCTTATCCCGGTAATCTTATCTCTTGAAAAATCAAAAACCGTAACTTTTTCTTCTTTTATATAGATCTCAAGCTTTGGGTTAGCCTCAATTTTCCCTATAATCGCTGCTTTTAGGCCGGCTTCTTTAAAGACTTCGATACACTTTTTTGCCTTTTTCTCCTCAGTCGTAAAGACATATCCCGTACCCGGATGCACCAGTAGCCACTGCTCAAAATCCACTCCTTCGGGCACAGGAACTTTTTTAAGGTCCACTGAAGCTCCGGTTTTACTGGTCTCACAAAGCATTCCAAGTGTGCCTATAAGTCCGGGATTGCTTATATCCTTGCCCGCACTAACAAGCCCGGCTTCTGCAAGCTTTTGTGTCACTAGATACCTTTTCCTAATCACTTCTGGCTCCTTAAAGGAAGTTGTATCCCAGCTGTAAGGAGAATTTGGCCCAATTTTCCCCTCCATATCATAAGCTGCAATCACCAGATCCCCAGGTTTTGCGGTATCGCTTCGAATGAGAGAATCTTTTTTAGCTATTCCTATAATGGCAACTGATAAGGAAGTATAATCCGTATCAGGGTGCACGTGTCCTCCAACTACTGGAACTCCGAATTTCCGAACTCCTTCGGCCAGCCCTTCCATGAGTTCTTTGCAGGTTCCTTCGCTATTTGCGGAGGCTATATCTACCATTGCAAGAGGTCGGCCTCCCATAGCTGCAATATCATTTACGTTTACCACTACGGCTCCATACCCAGCCCACCATGGACTTTTTTCCAAGAGCCGACCCCAGATTCCATCTGCAGCAAAAAGGATGACGTCATCGCCTCCTATATCGATTACTGCAGCGTCGTCTCCAAAGTCCACAATAGCATCCTTATATTCGGGTCGAACGCTTTCAAAGATCGAGACGATATCTTGGATCTGCTTTTTCCGGGTTACTCCTTCAAAATTTCTAATTCTTGCTGCAAGTTTTTCAAGCTCCAATCCAGAAACTTCCTTTTTCTTTTTTTTTAAATTCAGTCAGTAGAAGACAATGATATTGGAATGGTAAAAATCAGAAAATATATTTTCAGACATCGTATGCAAGATCTAATATAAACATTTGCTTAGGTTCAAATTTTCTCTATCTAGGCTCTTTTTTTAATTTCCTTTCTCTTTTAAAAATATCTGTTTTGCCTTTGCCTCTATCCTAACCATTTTTCTCCGTTCTTCACTCATTTGAGAGAGATCTTGATCAATATAGCCATAGGCATCAGATCTACACTGTCTGCAGTGGCGCATCTGCCTGACATAGGGCTCACAGGCATCCTGGGCTGCTTGCCGCTCCTTGGGAGTCGGGGCTCTTTGGGTAGCAAAAGCTCCTTGCGGGATCAGAGGCATAATATTCATTATATAAACTCCTCGTTTCCGAACCGCTTTTGCAATCTCCACAACATGTTTGTCATTTATGCCCGGAATAAGAACAGTGTTTATCTTAACCACAAGTCCTGCTTTTACCGCAGCTTCGACACCAGCAAGCTGATTTTTTATCTGAATCCTAGCTCCTTTAGCTTTCTTATACACTTTTCCTTCATACACGATATGCGCACAGATTTGCCCTTGAATCTCAGGATCCACTGCATTTATGGTAACAGTTAGAGTTGCAACTCCCAGCCGAATTAATTCTGCTAGTTTTTCAGGAAGGAGTAATCCATTTGTACTCATGCAGAAAGGCCGCCTAGGAAATTCTTGTCGCAGCAATTCCATTGTCTTAAAAGTCTCCTCATTGGCAAGAGGTTCTCCTGGGCCTGCAATCCCTATAACTTTTATGAATGGGTATTCCTTAAGAGTTTGTTTAGCTTTGTCAAAAGCCTGACTTGGGGTAAGAACTTCAGCGGTTACTCCAGGGCGGGTTTCATTTACACAGGCAAAGTCTCGTACACAGAAGTTACACTGGATATTGCAATTTGGGGCTACTGCAAGGTGCATCCTCCCAAATTTATGTCTTGCACGTTCACTGTAACAGGGATGTTCGGCTATGATCCTATATTGAGTTTTGTCAAAAGTATATTTTTGTTTTTTAGCCTTGTTAGTGTTTCTGGGCTTACCCATTCCTTTTTCTTTTGGAATTGCTGCAACTTTCGAGTCCTTTTTCAAGTTTATATCTCTTTTTTTTGTCAAGGTTTTGTCTCCCTATTTGGACTTTTGATTCATTTATGCATTATTATGCATAAACCCCTTCCTAATAGTTTTTGGCTCATTTGCTTTTGCAAAAATTTGACTTTTGCCCAAATAATCTCTTATTGGGAGTTTTTTTATTAGAACGCAGCGTAAAACCCCTGAGGCTTTAGTTCAGGGAATGTAAGCGTCAACTTATCCTTGCTTTCTTATGATGAATAATATACTAATTTTCGGATAACTTTTGACAAGTAAATATACATGATCCAAATCATATTCCATTTCGAGAATTTCAAAATCGGAATTAGATGCAACATCGGCAACATCGAATAGAACCTCCTTCAATTCCCCCTCAAGATTATTTAGTGCACTCTTTTTGTATTTGCATACAAAAATAACATGGTAAACCAATAGGAATTTGCTATGATTCTGTCTTTCATATTTCATCAATTATACTTTTAACATTAATTATAAATACTGTTAATCTTAATTGTATGTTGTATGTTGAAAGCCTCCAAGTTCAGGATGTATCCAAATAAAGAGCAAAAAGAATTGTTCTTAAAGCATATTGGGGCTTGTAGGTTCACCTATAATTGGGCGCTGGAAAATAAACTCAAGTCCTATGAAACAGAAGGTAAAGCGGTATCAAGGTTCATTCTAAAATAAATCTGAAAGATAGGGGATGGAAATGTCCTCTATGTGGAACATTCCATGATAGGGATATAAATGCTGCAATAAATATCAAAAAATTTGCATTACAGGATCAAAATCTGATAGGAACTTGACACCGCCTG
>JAQUFK010000152.1 GCA_028684695.1 Methanosarcinaceae archaeon
GAGAATCAAGTTTCCGGACAAGGTTTGCATAAGGGTAGATTTTTGAGGAATTGTCCTGGAGCAAGCAGTAGCTATGTTCCGGATGCAGCTGTTGATGTGCATCTACTTTTTGCCTAAGTTCAAATTTTTCTCCGCAGCTATCACAGATAACATGTACAGGCAAGGCATTTTTCTGAGCCAAACCTATGGCTGTTTTTAGATCTTCCACATCATCTCGCAGTTTTTCAAGGTTTACTCCTCCCGAAACCATAAGCTTTAAGCTTGTTTTTCGGACAAAATCCCGCTCTTCTGGCAGATTCCAAAGCATATGCTGCAGTAAAAGTAGCATTGTTTGATCAACACTTGGGCGCTCGCTGCTATAGGCTGCAACTTTCAGGACCTTAACAACTTTTTTCCAGCGGCGATCCGAAACTTCGAGGTCCTGAAGCAAAAGAGCTTTTCGAAGTTCAGGAAGAATAAGCTTAACCTCCTCCTCAACAGGTAAGGCTTCAGCTTTTTTTCGGAGCTTTTGGAGAGTAGAGATCGAAAGTTTTTTCATAGAAAGGGGGCGAGTTTGTGAGAATTTATCCGGAGTTTTGAAGAGAAGCTTGCAAAAATTATCAGTATCCTGAATATAAGAAAGCCTGTAACGAAAAAGAAAACGATCAGAAAGAGCCTCAAGACTTTCGTTTTCTTCAGGAAGTTCATTTGAAGCTCCGAATACCGAAAGGAGAGGAAGGTCTAGAATTTCTTTACCATTATGATATTTTCTTTCGTTTAGCACAGTCAACAGGCTGTTTAGAATTGCGCTGCTAGCCTTAAAAATCTCATCCAGAAGTGCAATATGGGCTGTCGGAAGGCAACCTTCGGTCTGGCGCCGAAACTCGTCTCTTTCAAGAGCTTTAAGAGAGAGTGGACCAAAGATTTCTTCAGGCGTTGAAAAGCTAGTTAAAAGATAGTAAAAAAAATTTCCCCCTTCGATTGACTGGCAGACACTTTTTGCAAGTTGGGTTTTAGCTGTTCCTGGAGGTCCTAAAAAAAGCAGATTTTCGCCTGAAAGAACAGCTAGAAAAGCTCCGTTAATTTCGGCTTCGCGTTCCAGGAAATATTCTGCAAATTCGGACTTGAGTTCTAAAAGAAGGGCTTTCAGGAACAGGCCTCCGGGTAGAAAACTTAAAATTCGTTTTTCGAGAAATATATATGCCTATCGTATGAATATTAATTTAGCGTTCTCTGCGCTTATGGTAAAGTTTATATCAAAAAGCCTTGTGTTTCAGGACAAATTAAGTCTCCTTATTGATCTAATATCCGAAAAACGAACAACTGAAAATTAATCTCCTCAGGGGGATTTACAATAAAAAACGCTTTTGAAAAACTTGGGATTTTTATTGGAAGAAACCGGGCGCTCATTTTAATTCTTATTTTTATGCTGGTATTGCTTTCTTTTCAGGGCGCACAGCAGATAGAAATGGCCTCCGGAACAGAGACTCAGGTCTCCAAAGATTCACAGCTTTACAAAGATTATGCCCATCTCTTTCTAAACTCCTTTAGTAAGGATAGCCTTATCGTAATGGTAGAAGGAAATGAGGTTAAATCTGCTGCTCTTTTGAAAGCGGCAGATAGGTTTGCGCTTCAGACCGAAGGGCTTTTTGGGATAAACACATTTTTAAGTCCGGCAAGCGTCCTAAAACAAATCAATTACGAACTTTCAGGAAGAGCAAAGCTTCCAGAATCTGATCAAGAAGTTCAAAAACTTCTTGAAACTTATCCTAGCTCTTTTGAAACTCTCCTGCCTGATGAATCCCATATGTTAATTTCCATAGGAATAAAAGGCAGTGCCACAGATAAACAAAAAGAGGATCTCTTAAAAGCCGTGCAAATTTCCGCAAAGGAAGCGGCTTTTCCTCCAGGCTATGTTCTTACAATAACAGGGGGGCCTGCTCTAATGCTTGATATAAATAAGCAGATGGGACAAAGCATGGGGCTCCTTTTAGGAATTGCGGCTTTTCTGATGATAGGCGTGCTATTTCTGGTATTTAGAAATGTTCGCTGGGGACTTTTGCCTCTTCCAGTTGTCCTTTTAGGAATTATCTTTACTTTTGGTTTCATGGGTTATACAGGCGTTCCCATGACAATGGTTTCTATGGCGGCTTTTCCGGTTCTGATTGGAATTGGAATTGACTATGCCATCCAGTTTCATAACAGAATGGAAGAAGAAATCAAATTCGGCAAAAGCCCGGAAAAAGCTCTTGTGCATACGGTCAAGCATACAGGTCCTGCCGTTTTAATCGCCCTTACTATGACTGCGTTAGGGTTTGTCTCCCTTTTTACCTCAACCGTTCCCATGATCCGGGATTTTGGAAAACTTCTGCTAATCGGAATCGTTATGTGCTACCTCTCTTCGCTTTTTTTTGGGCTTGTAACTCTTTACAGTTTTGATTGGCTTACACGGAAAAATCCCTTTGGTCTTTTTAAGAAAAAGAAAAAATCCGAAGAGTCAGATCAAAAAGAACAAAATATTAACAAAAACAAAAAAAGAGGAAAAGCTTTGAAGCCTGAGCCTTTAAGCTTGGGAGCTTTTAAGCCTGCATTTCAAAACCCTGGCGCCCTTGAAAAAATCCTGCAAAACCTTACAGGTTTTACGCTAAAACATACCTGGGCTCTTCTCATAATTGCAAGCCTTACAGCAGCTTCTGGAGTATATATGGATCAGTCAATTCCCATAAAAACGGATACCAATTCCTTTATTCCCCAGGATATGCCTTCCCTTGTGGATTTTCATCATATGCAAAGCGTAATGTCGGGACAGGGAAATCATTTAAATCTTATATTAAAAGTCGAGGATACAAGTGATCCGACTGTCCTGCAGTGGATGGACGAGTTTGAAAAGCACGAGGTTGCAAGCCGGGGGCATATCTACTCGGCAACGAGCATTGTAAAGCTTGTAAAAGAAAGAAATGGGGGAGTGCTTCCAGAAAGTTCCCAGGCAATAAAAGCCATCTATGCAAAAATTCCTGCAAACCAAAAAGAAGAGTATATAAAAGGAAATCAGCTACTCCACATTGATTTGGATATAGGCTCGGCAATGAATGAGCTTCAGATAACCGGTATTTCTGAGCTAAAAGAAATTGTGGCCGAAGATATTCGCTGGATGCAGCCTCCTCCCGGGGTAACTGTTACAATAACGGGGGAATCAGCAGTGCTTATTGAGATGATTGCAGGGCTTACAAGTGGAAGAGTCAAGATGACTATGCTGGGAGTTTTCCTTGTGCTGCTTGGACTTTTTGTGGTTTACAGAAACCCGGTAAAAGCCTTTTCTCCAATTATTCCCATGTTAATCGTTATCGGCTGGTCAGGCCTCGTCATGAAAGGAATGAATCTTGATTACAATCCTATGACTGCAGTTATGGGAGCTCTTATTTTGGGGGTAGGCTCGGAATATTCCATCCTTATGATGGAGCGCTATTATGAAGAAAAAGAGAAAGGTCTGAATCCACAAGCCGCAATTACCCAAGCTGTCACAACTACAGGCACAGCTCTGGTTGCTTCGGGAGCGACAACAGTTTTTGGCTTTTCAGCGCTCATTGCTTCTCCTTTTCCTATAATTAGCGATTTTGGACTGGTGACTGTAATAGATGTCCTGCTGGCGATGCTAGTTACTTTCGTTATCTTTCCTCCTCTGGTTGTTTTTATGGATAGCAAATTGGGAAATTTTAAAAAATATAATATGTATTTTGGAGAATCTCAAAAATGACTCTCAGCACCAATCGCAATGTCTGGGCCTTTTTAGCCCTGATTACTTTGTTTTTTATAGGGCTTTTTGCTACTTTGTTTTATTTTCGGGATCTTTTTATAATCCTGATTTTTGGAGCCGTCCTAATCGTTATTAGTGAAAAGCTGCTTTCTTTTTTTGATAGAGTAAAGCTTTTTTGCCCGGGGCTAAACAAAAAATCGATAGGGTTTCTTTTATTTTTGTTTGGGACTCTTGGGCTTCTGTTTTTAGTCAGTAAACAGCTGAACACTTTAGGAATTTTGCTGACAGATATCTACGAAATGCAGCAAAACTATGCCAATGGTTCTTTGGCTTTTTCTACAGGAGAAGGAAAAGGCTTTTTACTTTCAGAATTATCAGATTCCAAGCTCTTTGAACCCGAAAGCCTGCAAAAGCTGGGAAATTCTATTTTTTCGGAAGTTGCCTCGCTTTTCTCTAAAATCTCTTACTTTCTTTTTACAGGGATTCTTATTATTCCTCTGATGTTTAGCATGTATTTCCGGCACAGCAAAAAGATCGAAGAATATATTCACGAATATATACCCTTAAAGTATGCAAAAGGAACTACAAGAGCTCTTAAAGGTATAGGAAGAAAACTGGAGGATTTTCTTTTTGCAAAACTGACCGAAAGTGCAATAGTGGGCCTGATCTGTTGTACTGGATTTTATTTTTCAGGACTTAAGGGCTGGTTTTTCCTGGGTTTGCTGGCAGGTTTTCTGAATATAATTCCTTATATAGGCCCGATAATGGGAATGATTCCTCCTCTAATCCTTGGATATATGGAGAGTCCTACAACAGCTTTTTTTGTAGGTTTAACCGGCCTTGGAGCCCAACTCGTAGACAACCTCTATTTGATTCCTTTCATGATTTCCGAGAAAGTAAACCTCAATCCGCTCTTAAGTGTACTTTTGACCCTTTCAGCTTCAAAACTGTTTGGACCTCTTGGAATGGTGCTTGCGATTCCTATCTATATTACGTATAAAATAATTGTCACTGAGTTTTACAGGGAACTGGTGCGTATATATCCTGAGAAAGAATAAGAGAAGAAGCTTTTTATGGGAGCTTTTTACTCCCTGTTTCTTTTATTGTTTTGAGCTTTATGTCAGGTCTGCTTTAGAACTCTGTTTCTCGAGATACCTTTTAAAAAATATTATATCCAAACCGCATCTTTTAAAAAGTATTCTAGCCATCAAGTAACTCAATAAATATAATCAGTAAAGTCTTGGTCATCTTGAGTACCATCTATAAATATTTAGGATTGGATCTTTATAACTTGAGATGTTTTCTTAGATTCTAATCGTATGATCACAAAAAAACAAGTAAGTTGGCTCTAGATTTAACTTTGGATATAGAAGTTAAATCAGAAGAGCTTTAAATATGGAGGGATTTATGAATTCTCAAAAAAAACTGGTTCTTTTTGGAATAGGAGCTGTCCTTTTGATGCTGACAGC
>JAQUFK010000153.1 GCA_028684695.1 Methanosarcinaceae archaeon
TTAAATTTTTTGGAAACAAACTCGTGGGAAGTTGAGCTGGATCTAAACTTGGATTTTAAAAAGAGGATTTGTGTTTTTTGTGAGGGCTGAAGGCAAGCGCAGAGCTTGGGGACTTGTGAACAGAAGTTTTAGGGATGAAGCAGAAAGCCCCTGAGGCATTACTCGGGGCGAGTTCACTTTCGCACACAAATATTAAAAAGCCCGGAGCACTATGAATACTGGATAAAACCCTCAATTCCAGATTTTTTGATTTTAGGTGATCTTTTGAAGATAAAATCCAGAATTCAGTTAAGAAAAAGCGTAAAGAATAGTTTATTAAAGGAGATGATCTCGCTTTTTGGGGAAGAGATCTCAAAGTTGGAAAAGAGTGTATTTGAAAAAATCACCATAGGAGAATACACAATTATTCTTGTGGACGGAAAACCCCTGTTTATTGAGCTTGAAGGAGCTATTTATCCGACTGTGAAAGGAGCCCTTGAGTTAAAACTTAAAAAACGCCAGGTTGTTGTGGACAAAGGCGCGATTCGCTTTGTATACAACGGAGCCGATATTATGAGTCCGGGTGTTGTGGAAGCTGATCCTGAAATAAATGAAGGGGAACTTGTAATAGTGGTCGAAGAAATCCACCGAAAACCTCTTGCTGTAGGCAAAGCTCTCATGGATGGGGCTTCTATGGTGGAAGCAACTTCAGGAAAAGCTGTTAAGTCTATAATCCATGTAGGAGACAAAATCTGGAACCTGGAGATCTAAAAGCTTTGAGCTCTGGCCTGAAGAGCCCAGCGCTCTAAGCTTTGGATTGGTGTTTCCAAGTTCTTCAAAAGCAGCTGGGCCTGGCATTTTACAGCAAACTTAATTAAGATAGATTTCATATAAGATTTACTATTCCAATTAATAAAAATACAAAAGGCGTGCATAAATGGCTAATATAATAGACAAGCTTTTTGGTGGCAGCTCAAAAAGCATGACCAGTGTAGAAGATTTTCCTGAGATTGATTTGAGCAAGTATGAAGAAGTTTTGGAAGAAGAACCCGCTGTGACTTACATAAGGATTGCGGAAATTTCAAACAGCAACCAATTAAGTACCCTTAAACAGGAAATATATAATGGAAATATCCTGATAGTTGATATTTCAAACATTAAAGGCGATGATTTCTTAAGAGACCGCGTCCTTAAGGAATTAAAAGAAGTTGTCCTTGATGTGCACGGCGATATTGCAGGCGTAAAGGGAAATATGGTCATAGTAACCCCTACGGGAATAAAAATAGACAGATCCAAACTCATCGGTGGGAGATATTGAATAACGACTTTTTCACAAAGGATTCTTTTGAGACGAGGATTAACTGTCCCATCTGCCAGACCGAACTTATAATGCGCTGGCAAAGAGACAAGATTCCCTATTTCGGAGACGTCATGTACGTGACCGGAATTTGTGAGCAATGCAAGTTTCGCTTTACCGATACAATGATCCTCGCAAGCAAAGCCCCCATGCGCTATGAGCTTTCCCTTAAAGAGCCAGAAGATCTAAACGCAAGGGTAATTCGTTCCACCTCAGGGACAATCCAAATTCCGGAGCTTGGCATAGAGATTGAGCCTGGAACAGTCTCGCAAGCTTACGTGACCAATATAGAAGGAGTACTTCAAAGGGTTATGAATGTCCTGATTACAGCCAGTAAATGGGCTCTTGAAGACGAAGAGAAATTAGCGCGCAGTCAGGAACTAATGTCCATAATCGGGGACGTAATAGATGGAAAAAGAACAATCACGCTTATAATTGAAGATCCTCTTGGAAACAGCGCAATTGTTTCAAAAAAAGCTCGAGCAAGAAAGCTTACTCCTCAAGAGGCTGAAAAACTCAACACGGGGATGCTCGTATTCGATGTTGATAAATCCAAACTTGAAGTTGATATCTCGGAAAATGTCCTGCCCCTTGGAGAGGAAAAAGCCGGAGAAAAATAAAATTTTAATGGAAAAAACTGCTCAGGCTCGGGGCCCAGAGCTTGATCTTTCCTATATTTTAAAAAATGCTGTTTGAGGCCAGAGCTTCCCTTTTTATATTATATAGCGCAATTTAGTCCTGATCTTGGTTGCTGTAAGAATCCAAGAATTTAAAAATTTAAGTTCAAGGCAGCCTACTTGTATTGTAAATAATCTTTATTGATTCTGTGAAACACCAGGTGTCCCTCCCGGATAGGGGAATCTAATGCTCAGCTTAAAGAAGAGAAGCTGCTTATCCGGAAACTTTAAGGCAACTCTCTGCACGCGGAGATAGCCTTAGGCTTGTTAAACAAACCTGTAAAGCAGGGGCAAGCGGTTTTAAACATATAAATAATCATAATAATACGGTGAAGGTATGGCAGATATTGAAAAAGAAGCAGCACTTCCATCAAAAAAGAATTTCAGTGACTGGTATAATGAGCTTTTGTGGATGGGCGAGATTATGGACGTCCGCTACCCTGTAAAGGGGCTTTATGTCTGGTACCCTTTCGGTTTTGCGATCCGAAGAAATACTTATGCCATTATCCGGGAAATCCTTGACGAAAGTGGACATCAGGAAACCCTTTTTCCTCTGCTTATCCCGGAAAATGAGTTTATGAAGGAAGCTGAGCATATAAAGGGGTTTGAGGATGAAGTCTATTGGGTTACTCATGGAGGAAAAGCCCAGCTTGATGTGCCCCTTGCTCTCAGGCCTACAAGCGAGACTGCAATTTATCCGATGTACAAAATTTGGGTTCGCTCTCATGCAGCCTTGCCCCTCAAGCTCTATCAGATTGTAAACACTTTCCGCTATGAAACAAAACACACAAGACCTTTGATCCGCCTTCGGGAAATCACTTCTTTTAAGGAAGCTCACACAGTGCATGCTACTTGGGAAGAGGCTGAAGCCCAGGTAAAGGAGGCTGTGGAGCTTTATACTGAGTTTTACAAAAGGCTTGCTGTGCCAGTTCTCAGGTCTAGGCGTCCGGATTGGGATAAATTTCCGGGAGCTGACTATACTGATGCAATCGATGCTCTAATGCCGGATGGAAGGGCGCTTCAGATAGGAACCTGCCATCATCTGGGAAATAATTTTGCAAAAACCTTTGATATTAAGTATGAAACCTCTAGCGGGGAACAGGTTCTAGCCTATCAGACCTGCTATGGGATTTCCGAGCGTTCCCTTGCGGCTACAATTTCTATTCATGGGGATGATAAAGGTCTTGTTCTGCCTCCGGAAATCGCTCCGGTACAAGTCGTAATTATTCCGATCCTCTTTAAGAAGGAAGCTGAGGAAGTGCTTGCAGCTTGCAAGGATGTCTGGGCCCGGCTGAAAAAGGCAGGTATCCGGGCAGAAATCGATTCAAGCGATCTTAGACCTGGAGCTAAGTATTATAAATGGGAAATGAAAGGGGTTCCTCTGAGACTTGAAATTGGGCCAAGAGATCTGAAAAACAATGTAGCAGTTGTGGTCCGAAGAGATAATGGGACAAAAGCCCAGCTTCCTTTGCCTGAAATTGTAGAAGGTGTGAAAGCTGGGTTTGAGGCAATCCATGAAAATCTTTATGCAAAAGCAAAAGCTGAACTCGAAAGCCATATCATTTCCTGTACTTCTCTGACAGAAGTTAAAAAAGCAATCCAGAAGAACATTGCAACGATTCCCTGGTGTGAAAAGAAAGAGTGTGGACTTGCTATGGAAGAGGAAATGGACGCTGGAATCCTCGGAATTCCGCTGGATCAGGTAGAAGACAAACCTGCAAAATGCCCGATCTGTGGGGAAGAGACAAAAACCCGGGTGTATGTAGCCCGAACATATTGAAAGTGCTTCTTTTTCCTTTTGTTTTCTTTTCCTTTTTTAATTCTTTTCTTTTTCTTCTTTTTTATATTTTTATATATCTTTTAGATTTTTTTCTGTCTTTTTAGCTGCCTCTTTTTCCTAAATCAACTGAGCTTTTTTTAATGAAATTGAGGTCCTTTTTATTAAGTTTGAATATTCGATATCAATAAATGGGGGATCCCTGAAATTTAAAACAAAATAAGTTTAAAATAAAGTAAACTTAATTTGGCAATTAAATAAGATTAAATAATATTTATCTAATAAGTACTTTCTAAATCCCGGATTTCTTGAAGAAGACTTAATAGCGTTTTTCTTTATACCTTGAATTATACTTTATATATTCGCAGCTTCTTCAGAGGATTCCGGTCGCTATTTACAAATAATTGAAATTACATAAAAAGTGAGCCTTATATAAAACAAGGAGATCTAAAATGAGCTGGATTACCCCTGAAGTTACTTGTAAACCGGAAAACCCGATCTTTATCTGCGTGCTTTCAAACACAAAGACCGCACACATTCCAAAG
Source organism: Methanosarcinaceae archaeon (assembly GCA_028684695.1). Taxonomy (GTDB): domain Archaea; phylum Halobacteriota; class Methanosarcinia; order Methanosarcinales; family Methanosarcinaceae; genus JAQVBP01. The sequence goes on from JAQUFK010000153.1 coordinate 4,336, forward strand.
CTTTCTGCGGCTGGAAAAACCGCTGAACTTACAGACTATACTCCTGCCGGCGATGCCGAACTCATGGAAACTGGAAACATAATTAGTGTTCCGGTTTTGCCTATGACCCCTCCGCTTGATACTCCAACTCCGGCAATCATGACCAGCTCGGCCTTGAGGCTCACAGGAGTTCCTCATTATTTTATAAACTCCGGCCTTATTGCAACGCCTCAGGTTTCATATATCGATCTTGAGGCCAAACCTGGAGAAGATATTCGGGAAAAAATTGCTGTCCATGCCCCAGAAGAGATTTTCAAACGTGCAAAAGCCGAAGCTGAAAAGCTCAGGGACAAAACCGATTATGTGGTGATAGGAGAAAGTATTCCCGGAGGTACCACCACAGCCAAAGGGGTTTTAAATGCGCTTGGCTATGATGGAGAAGTTAGCAGTAGTTCTCATGAAAATCCGCTTAAGCTTAAGAATAGAGTGGTAAAAGAAGCAATGGAGGCTTCGGGTGTAAGTTTCGGAAGTCTTCGGGAGGATCCTTTCCGAGCTGTAGCAACTCTTGGGGATCCCATGATGCCAGCAGTAGCTGGTTTGGTTGCTGGATTCGAAGGGCTTGACATAGTTCTTGCGGGGGGAACCCAAATGGCAGCTGTTTTTGCCGTAATCAAGCATCTGGGGCTTGACACGGCAAGAATCTCTCTTGCAACTACCCGTTATGTGGTTGAGGACAAAAGCGCAAACTTTATGGAAATTACCAAAGCTTTGGGCGTTGCAAACGTTTATGCAGCTGACCCTGGATTTGGAAAATCAGCTCTTCCGGGGCTTCATCCCTATGAAACCGGAACCATAAAGGAAGGCGCCG
>JAQUFK010000011.1 GCA_028684695.1 Methanosarcinaceae archaeon
CGAAGACCTGCATATCGTCCGGCCCCACTACGCCACGACCGTCAGCTACGAGGGGAACACCTTCCTCAACATGAATTTCGAGGCAACAGGATCGGTAACAGGATGCCTGAAAAGGTTAAGGATGCAAAAATCCTTTTGCTCAACAGTGCAATTGAACTTAAGGATACTGAAGTTGACGCTGAAATTTCCATCACTTCCCCAGACCAGCTTCAGACCTTCCTAGATCAGGAAGAAAAGATGCTCAAAGACATCGTAGGCAAGGTTGTAAGCAGTGGGGCAAATGTGGTCTTCTGCCAGAAGGGAGTAGAAGACATGGCCCAGCACTACTTGGCAAAAGCAGGCATCTTTGCGGTACGCAGAGTCAAGAAGAGCGATATGGAAAAGCTTGCCCGTGCAACCGGGGCTAAACTTATTACAAATCTAGACGAGATTGCCCCTGAAGATCTTGGCCATGCGGAATTTGTCGAAGAGAAGAAAGTCGGAGGCGATAGCATGACTTTCGTTACCGGCTGTGATAACCCCAAGGCTGTAACCGTTCTTCTTCGTGGCGGGACCGAACACGTTGTAGACAGCATTGACAGTGCCCTTGAAGATGCAATGCGCGTTGTAGGGGTTGCAATTGAAGACGAAAAGCTAGTTGCAGGCGGAGGTTCTCCCGAAGTAGAAGTTGCTCTTAGACTTCAGGAATATGCAGCAACGCTTGAAGGCAGAGAACAGCTCGCAGTCAAAGCTTACGCCGAAGCTCTGGAAGTAATTCCGAGAACCCTTGCGGAAAACGCAGGGCTTGACCCGATTGACATGCTCATGGAACTGCGTTCTCAGCATGAGAAAGGTACAAAAACAGCAGGTCTCAACGTCTATGAAGGAAAAGTCGTTGACATGTGGGAAAACTTTGTGGTCGAACCTCTCAGGGTTAAAACCCAGGTTGTCAATGCCGCAACCGAATCTGCGGTCATGATCCTCAGAATCGATGATATTATTGCCTCCACCCGTGCTCCAGCCCCCGCACCCGGGCCCGAAGGCATGGGCGGAATGCCTCCTGGAATGGGCGGCGGCATGGGCGGAATGCCCCCTATGATGTAAGTTTGAAGCGCTTAAAATAAGCTCGAAAAGTTGGGGCGGAGCTTTTTCCGCTCCTTTTTTTCAACTTTTTCTTTCTTTTTTACGCTTTTTTTTCAAGACAATTTAGGATATCTGCAGCTTCAAGTTTTAGTTTTATAATTCTGGTCCTCCCCCGCTGTCCTTTCCCCGAAAAATTCGCATCTACATAATTTAAGGAGCGGAGTTTGTTGACAATTCCGTAAAAACGAGTATACCCTAAGCCAGTTTGTTCGTGAAAAGCTTTGTAAAGTTCCCCGGCTTGGATTTCTCCTTTTTTTGCAGCTAGCTCAAGCAGCTTTTTTTCGGAATCCAAAAGAAGACTTATGCCCCTGCAAAGATGCAGAATTTTGGAGGCCTCGTAGGCTTTTTCAACATCTACTGCAGCAACCTTCCGGCTGCCCCGAAGCTCAGCATTCAGCCCCGAACGTTTCAAAAGGTCGATTCCAACTCTCAAGTCTCCAGTCCTTTCCACATAGGCCACAGTCAAGTTCAGAACCTCTTCTGAAATCACTTTCGGGTAAAAGCCATATTTTACCCTGTCTCGAAGGATGTCTCGGATTTCTGAATATTCATAGCGAGGAAAGGCAATTTCTTCGGGTAAGAATACGGAATTGACTCTTGCATCAAGTCTGTAAAGATCTGAAGCATCGTTTAGAATCCCTATTACTCCTATTTTAATTCCAGGAAATTCTTCATGAGCTCGAAGAAGTGAGTACAAAACCTCGTTTGCATGTCCTTCATAGCAGAGATAGTTAAGGTCATCAAGGGCTACAAGCAGCACTTTTTCAGAGCGGATCAGAGAATCTACAATATTATCAAAGAGTTTCCGAAAAGCTACTCCTGAGGCTGGGGGGGAGATTCCAAATATTTTTTTGTAAATCCTGGAAACAACAGCAAAGCGAGTTGAATCAATCTGACAATTGACTTTTATGGCCAACACGTTTTTTGCATGAGTTTCGATTTCCTTGAAACCCTTCATGACAGCGCTGGTTTTTCCGGTGCCAGGAGGCCCTACAAGCAAGCAATTTACAGGCCTCATTCCTCGAAGCATAGGTCTGAGCGCAAATCTAAGGGTGTTTAATTGTGTATCCCTGTGGGGAAAGTAATCTGGCAGATAGTCAGGTTCCAGCACTTCAAGCTCTTTAAAAAGAGTCTCGTCCCAGAGTAGTATATTTTTATCAGTCAAGGCAGGCGCTCCCTCAATATATTAAAAAATGTAGAAAGGCTGTGGAAAAAGCGGAAAAGCTCTAAGCAGATTTCTAAATGAATATTTTAGAGTAAGGTTTCTACTACATAAAAGGGAACTGCTGAAATATATTCTTTCTCAGTTTTGAGAAGCTTGGATAATTCCTGAGCTTTTCTTGTCAGAGGGAGTATCGCTATTAATATCTCATTCACATACTATATTGTAGAAGCAAGCATGGAAATCGAAGCAAAATTTTTAATAAAGGATGAAGTAAATTATCGAAAACTGCAAGCTCTTGAAAGGCTTGGAGATTACGTATTTTCCATAGGCAAGTCTCAGTTTATCGAAGATTGTTTTCTTGATACTGCTGATTTGGAGATCACAGCTTCCGGATATTATCTGAGACTCCGGAAAACCTGTGGGGAGAAGGGACAGTGGGCGACCATAAAAAGTTTGGAAGGCTTTGAGGGTGGCCGGCACAAAAGGGAAGAGTATGTAGGATTTCTTCCGGCTGGAGGGGCGTTACTTTCGGATTGCAGGGAAGCTGCGGTCCGAAATAGGGTTTTTGAAATGGTAGGGGAAGCCGAACTAAAACCTCTTGTAAAACTTAAGCAGAAAAGGCTTTTCAGGCAGATGGAAATGGCTGGTAGGCATGTTGCTGAACTTGCTCTTGACAGAGTCGAACTGGAAAGCGAAACTCAGAATAAGGTTTACTTAGAACTTGAGGTAGAACTTAAGGAAGAAGGCACAGGAGAAGATCTGAAGCTGATTTCAGAGCTTCTGTCTCAGGCTTTTCAACTCGAATCAAGCTCCTATTCTAAATTTGAAAGAGCGCTTCTTTTCAGAGAAGGACTTGAGGAGAGGAGTTTCTTAAGCCCGAGAGAAAAAGCTTTTTGTACTCAGCTTAAATCTCACGGGAACCGCTATGGAAAGTGGGCAAGAGTCCTGCTTGCCTATTCCGAAGGCCAAACAGCTGCTGCGATTAGTCAGGCTCTAAATATTTCGGAAACAGAGCTAGGAAAAATTCTCAATACTTTTGAAAAAGAACGCCTTTCTTTTTTTCCTTTTGTTCAAAAGGAAAGCGCTGTTCAAAAAATTCATTTTCAACCCGAAAGAAGCAGCCTGCTTTGGGTAGATCTCGAACCCAGCCTGAAATCCCTTCAAGAGAATAAAGAGAAAAAGAAGGCTAAGAAGGCTTTTGAAAAAGCTGAGCCTGAAAAAGAGAAGCTTAGAAAAAAAGAGCTCCTAAATCCAGAAACTCCAGAGACTCTGCTTAAGCTCTACGCTGCGGATAAAGAAAAAGCTCTAAGGGTAAAAGCTTTGGCTCTTGCGCTTTTTGATGGGTTTTTGCCTTTCCATGGGCTTGGAAAAGAAGATCGAGATCTGCTTGAAGTTGCGGCTCTTCTACACGATATAGGAAATAGTGTCTTGAAAAAAGACAAAGCTGAACTTGGAAAAGAAATCCTGTTAGCCAATCCTCCGGCAGGGTTGGATATAAGGAAAATCCGATTGCTTGCTCTGGTTCTTGAGCTTCAGACTTCCGGAATAAACGAAAAAACCTTGAAAAAAGTCTTGGAAGATGCTCAGCTTAGGCTTTCTCCAGGCTTTCAGAACAGAGCTCTTATGCTTGCGGTTTTCCTAAGAATTGCAAATTTTATTGAAGAATATAGTAAAGCTGCGGAAAATGGAATAGAAAGGGGCTTTGTCTCTGAAGTAAGGCTTGGAAAAGTTCGATTGCTTGGTACGGAAGCGGAAATTGAACTCTGGGGTCAGGAAGCCGAAGCTGCTGCAAAAGGGCTGGAAAAAAGGAAAAAGTTCTGGGAACAGTTCTTTGAAATAAAACTTCGCTTTGTTCCTGTAAAAACTACCTCCAAAATCGAGAGCAAGGAAAAAAGGGAAGAAAAAGAAGAAGCAGGCAAAGGGGAAGAAAGACCTGAAAGATTTGTAAAAACTGAAATCCCTATAAGTCTTAAAAAATCCAAAAAGTACGCAAAACCCCGAATAAATCCCAAAGATTCGATGGCTGAAGTTGCTCGTGGGGTTTTTGCTTTTCAGTTTGAACAGATGCTTGCTCATGAAAGGGGAACCCGAAAAGGAACCGATATCGAAGAATTGCATGATATGCGGGTAGCTATTCGAAAGATGCGGGCAGCTTCTGAGATTTTTGAAGCTTATCTGGATCCTGAAGAACTGAAAGCTCCGTTGAAAGGGCTGCGTTCTACTCTCCGAGTCCTTGGCCGGGTTCGAGATCTGGACGTCTTTTGGGAAAAGACAAAAGCCTACCAAAAAAGCCTGCCTCCAGAGCAGGAACAGGCCCTTGAACCTCTATTTCAGGCCCTTGAGCACAAGCGGGAGAAAAACCGAAAGCTAATGCTTTCCTATTTGGATAGTGAAAAATACGCTCATTTCAAAAAGGAGTTTTCAGAATTTTTGGCCCGGCCCGGGGCTGGAAAGCTTCCCACAAACACAGAAAAACACGACGCTTTGCCCCATAGGGTAAGGGATGTACTTCCCTTTGTGGTTTATTTTCGTTTTGCAGAAATCTCAGCTTATGCCGAATGGGTAGAAGGGCCTTACGTCTCGGTTGAACGGCTGCACAGACTCAGAATTGCAGCAAAGGGGTTTCGCTATACCTTTGAATTCTTTGAGCAGGTCCTTGGCAAAGAAGCCAAAAGCACAATCAAAGAATTTAAAGCCCTTCAGAATTTACTAGGGGAGCTCAATGATGCGGTTGTGGCAATTGACCTTCTAAATGCCTACCTGAGAACAGGCTCTTTCCAAGCTCCTCCTTCCTTAAATGCGAAAAGCTCTGCCCAAAATGAGGCTGTTTTGGGCAGGGACGGCGTTGAAGTCTATCTTGAATTCCGGGAAAAAGAGCTCGATACTCTTCTTGACTGTTTTCCTGAGGTTTGGGAAAAGATTCAGAGCAGGGAATTTCGAAAAAGGATTGAAAAAGCCCTTGAAAATCTGTACTGAAAAACTCTATCCAAAATCTACTTGAATGAGCAGAGCCTCAAGCAGAAGGCTAAAATACTAAGTTAATTCCGAGGCTCTCAAATTCTTTTTAGAAACTCTAATTCAAAAACTAACGGTGTACGGGAATGCTCCTTTCATATCAGGTGGATTTGATTATAGGTTTTTCCTTCCTCATTTCACTGGCTGCAGGCTATTTTTTTGTGCCGGCAAAGCTTAAAACCGAATTTAGTTATAAAAAGTTAAGAAAATCCCAAATTTCAAAACTGCTTCCCTATGCAAGCCTTGCAGCTTTTATTTTTGCACTTATGAACTTTCAGACCAAGCTTTCAAATTTACTTAGGCTTGACCCCTCTCAAAATTATAACCAATATCTGTTGAGGCTGGAAGGGAACAAAGTAAGCTATTTTCAGAATCTGGAAACTCCTTTGCTGACCTACTTTTGTGCAGGTATTTATTTGCTTGGGTTTTCTTTTCTCTTAATTTTTACTTTCGTAATTTTCCTCTGCAATAGCAATAAGGAAACGCTTAAAGAATATGCAGCCGCATTTACTTGCATATATCTGGCCGCGTATCCTTTTTATATCTTTTTTCCAGTCGAGGTTACAGGGCACGTCCTACCTGAAATGAGCCCTTTGCTCTATCAGCTAAACCCTTTTATCGTCCAGCTCGTAACTATCTGTGATCCCGGGCTTAACAATTGTTTTCCCAGCTTGCATGCTGCTCTTTCTGTGATGGCAACGCTTTTTATTATTTTAAAAACTGAGCTTAAAAGCTACAAGGTGTTTGCGCTTTTAATCACTCTTTCCATCCAATTTGCAATCCTTTATCTGGGCATCCACTGGATTACGGATCTGCTTGCAGGGAATCTGCTGGCTTTTATTGTTTATTTCCTAGTTACCAGGAGCTCGGGCTTGAAAAATAAAAAAGAAGGAAAAATAAGGCATTTGAGGTATAAAAATGAGGATTTTGATATTTATCTGCGGTGAAGGTTTGGGGCATACAAGTCGCTGTACTGCCCTTGGCCGGGAGCTGCTCGCTGCAGGGCATGAAGTCCATTTCGGAGCTTATGGCTATTCAAAAAAATTTGTTGAAAGGAAAGGTTATAAGACTCATGAGCTTCCTCCGGAAATAAAGCTTGTCGGAGCCTCTGGGGGTTTGGATTTGAAAAAATCGGTTCTGGAAACTCTTAAAGGCGGAAACGCTGCAGGCCTTTTAAAGGTTTTAAAGCTCTTAAAAGAAACGGATCCTGAGATCGTGGTTTCAGATAGCTATTTTACAGGAGTGCTCGCCTCAAAAATTCGAAAGCTTCCGGTTTATTTCATAGTTAACCAATCAAATATGGAAGTCTTCTTTAAAAACGGAGGAATTGCTTTTCAGGGGCTGGGCTCTTTGATAAAACTGGTATACCGAGATGTTTTCAGGCGGGTTGACAGAGTAATAGTCCCGGATTATCCCCTGCCTTTTACGCTCTGCAAGCTAAATTTGGATTTTGAAAGCCAAATCTCAAAAGAGGTTTTTTTCAGTGGGCCTCTGGTATTGAAAAAATACGATGAAGTAACCCCTCTGCCTCTCAAAAATCCGCATGTTCTCTCCCTCATTGGAGGCTTTGGATACCGAAAACCTATCTTTGATAAAATTCTTGAAGTTGCAAACCTTGACCGAAGCATTAATTACACGCTTCTTTCGGGTCCGAACCTGGATCCGAGCGTGTTTTCTTCCCTGCCTGCAAACGTCACGCTCAAACCTTTCATTGAAGATCAGTTTCCCTATCTCAAAGCTTCAGAGCTTGTAATCGCGCCGGGAGGGCATAGTACTATAATGGAAGCGCTTTCTTTTGGAATTCCTGTTCTCTCCTTTCCGGATATGAAGCATTTTGAACAGGAGAGTAATGCCAAAGGGCTTGAGGTCGGAGGTTTTGGAAAAAGCCTAAGCTACGAAGCATCTTCTGCGCAAATTCTTAGTTCCATAAAAGAGCTTCTGGAAGATAAAAAAATCCGAGAAAATGTAAAAAGAATGAAAAATTTGTCTGAAGAGCTAAACGCTCCTGTGGCAATCAGGCAGCTGCTGGAGCCAAAGCAAAAAGCTTATTCTAGAGAAGCTAAAAGAACTGGAGCAAAAGGACCGGGCTTTCATGAATAATTCTGTCAAATGGATTCTCAGTTCTATATTAATAAGCATATTTTCAATTGCAGCCCTCTTTTTCTTTACCCGGGATTCAATTCCTGCAGATTTTGTAAAGGTGCTTCGACCTGAATATATTTTAGCGGCTTTTTGTATCCATATGTTTTCCTTTATAATCTGGGGTCTGCGGACAAAATCAATGGCAGAAGCTCTTGGACATAAAATAGCTTTCTTTACCTCTATAGAAATTGTAATCTCTAGCACCTTTGTTGCGGCTATTACCCCTTCTTCCATAGGTGGAGAACCTTTAAGGATTCATCTTCTAAACCAAAACCAGGTGCCGGTAGGAAAGGCAACAGCTGTTGTTTTTGGAGAACGCTTATTGGATGCTCTCTTTATCCTACTTGCTGCGCCTTTTTCCCTGCACCTTTTTCGAGATTTGCTTGCTGACTCCCGCTTGGATGCCCTTCTTGCATCAGGAGAAATATTATTAATTTTAAGTCTAAGCCTACTTTTTTATGTAAACCTTAAGCCTCGGCGCTTAAAAGCTCTGATCCCTAGGCTTGCTGCTGGAGCTTCTAGGGTGCTCGGGAGAAAAATTGGTCTTAAAGTCTCAAAACTAAGCTCTGCGCTTGAACTTGGGTTTGAGGAATTTCGAAGCAGTTTAGGCATTTTGTTTAGAGAAGGACGAAAAGGTCTTTTTTTTGGGTTTATATATACAGTCCTTTTCTGGCTCGTTGAGTTTTCCATGCTTTTCGTAATTTTGCTTGGGCTCAGGCAAACCCCGGCTCTTTCCCTTGTTTTTGCAGCCCAGGTTCTGCTTATGATGATTATAGTTCTGCCTCTTACTCCAGGCTCAAGCGGGGTTGCAGAAGTGGCTGCCAGTTCTCTCTTTTCGATTTTTGTTCCTGCAAGTCTGCTTGGAATTACGGTTGCGGCTTGGAGGGCCTTTACTTTTTACTTAAACCTTTTGGCAGGCGGGCTTGTAAGTTTTAAGCTTCTGAAAAATTCGAAATTACTTCAAAAATATATAAAATGAGGATAACTAACTCAATAAAATCAAACCCTTTTTAGGTTCTTTTTTCATCCTTTGCTTCAAGATAGCGCGGAGAAGGCTCAAAGAGCACTTTACAGCTCAAATTGTATCCAAATATTTTTTTGAAATATTTGATCTGGTTTTCCACTTCCCAGAGTTCCAGCTGACACTCCCTTTGAGCATGCATTTCAAGTACAACGGTTTTAGTAGAAACTATATAAAACCGGACATGGCTGATAATCCCGGCTCTGGAACGATCCAGCCCCTCAGCAAGGCGTAAAAGAGCGCTAAGGACGCGAATGCTTTTCACGGAGCTTTTTTTAAGCCCTTCAAACCTGGGATCTTTCTTTTTTATCCCTCCGGTTTTTTTATGGAAATAAGCAAGGTTGGCAAGAATCTCAATTTCTTCGGAATTAAATCCTGCAAGGTTGCTCTCCTTTATAATATGATAGGCATAGGCATGGTGCTTGTCGTAAGAAAGCAAGAGCCCTATATCGTGCAAAAGGGCTGCATATTCTAAAAGTTCCCTTTCTTCATCTCTGAATTCATAGATTCCTATGGCCCGAGCGCTGTCGAAAAGTTCGAGGGCAAGTCTGGCAACAAAAAGGGCATGGGTCTCGTCAAAGTGGCAGGTAAGCCCAAGTTGCATCACACTTCGTTTCCGGACTGAGAGCTGGGCTCTCAAATCCGAATGAGCACTTTTTGAAAGATAATCTTCAAGGAGTCCTTCTCGAAGTCCTCTTTTACTTATTCGGATTTTTGAAAGGCCAAGCTCTTCCATTAAAACCTCAAGGATTGCTGCTCCTGCAATGATGATATCGGCTCTATGGGAATTTATTCCCGGAAACTTTCCTCTTTCTTCAAGGGAGAGGGCGCAGATTTCCTTTACAACTTTTTTTAGATCTCCATACTCTAGTACTTCTGGATTTTTTCTTTCTGCTCCTTGCGTATAGAAAAAAGCCATTTTCCCCAAGGTTTCAATCGTTCCCGAACTTCCAACTGCCCAGGTTATTTTCTGATCCGAAAGGGATTTTACGGCAGGAGCTGCAATTTTTTTTACATGGGCTTTTATCGTCCTGTAGCGTTTTTGGGAAACTGGCCCCTTCTCCGCAGGCAAAAAAATATTCGTCAGCCGGATGGCTCCAAGGTTTAGAGAGTTCAGATAATAGTAGTGCTTCTGATCTCCCAAAGAAATTTCAGTACTTCCCCCTCCTATGTCGATAAAAAGAGCTCTTGAGGCCCCAATTCTGAGCCCACTTGAAACTCCAAGATAGATCAGCCGGGCTTCTTCAGCCCCTGAGATTGGGCAGACTTCAAGTTTGGCCTTGTTTTTAAGCATTTCCAGAAACTGAACCTTATTGCTGGCATCCCGGGTTGCAGAGGTTGCAACCGCAATAAGCTCTGCAGCTCCGTAGGCTCGGGCAAGTTCTACAAACTTCTTGCAGACAAGTCCTGCTCTTTGCATGGCTGCAGGCTGCAAAATCCGATCAATAAACCCTTTTTCCCCAAGCCTTACGGTTTCCTTTTGTTTGGTTAGATATCGAAAAGTCCCTTGTCTATCAATCTGAACAAGGAGCAAACGGACTGAATTTGTGCCGATGTCTATAAAGCCGACAACTCGGCCTTCGGAAGCTTTGTTGGGTTTAGAAAAACCGATTTTTGGGGGGATAACGTTTTCTTCTGCCTCCATAAAAATTCACCAAATAGGAATACCTCTACTCTAAGCTGGTTTTTAGGCTTTTTCGGGAAGAATAACTGTCATAGGATGTTTTTTTGTAAAGCTCTCAAAAGCCTTCAAAGCCTTTGGAAATCCTCAGGTTTCAAAATCCCAAGCTCCCCGGTTTTCTAGCATCCAATTTTGAGAATCGAGTTCTTCATCTCCGGGTTCAGGCTCTCTGCGTTCGAATCTCCCGTTTGGGAGGATCCGGCGAGCTTTTATATTATCTTTTAGATGGGTGCCAAGAATTACATCTCTGACCAAGGGAATATATTCCGGAGCCACAGGAAAGAGGACTTCGACTCTGGTATCCAAATTGCGGGGCATAAGGTCTGCACTGCCCATAAAGAGTTCTTCATTGCCTCCATTTCGGAAGTAATAAACCCTTGGGTGCTCAAGGAATCTTCCAACGATTGAGCTTACGCTAATGTTTTCGCTAATCCCGTAGATGCCAGGTCTCAGGCAACAGATTCCTCGGACTTGGAGCTCGACCTTTACTCCGGCTTGAGAGGCCCGGTACAATTCCCTTATGCACTGGTAGTCTACAAGCGAGTTCATCTTGAAGATAAGGTGTCCCCCTCCTTCTTTTTCCTGGAGCTCTATTTCTCTGCGGATGCGTTCTAGAATCTGATGCCTCAGGCTCTGAGGCGCCACAAGCAGTTTTGTGTAATGGGCTTTTCTGGAATAGCCCGTAAGGGCGTTGAAAAGGTCGGAGACGTCTTTTCCTATAAAGGGATCGCTTGTCAGGTAGCCTAAATCCGTATAAAGTTTTGCAGTCACAGCGTTGTAATTTCCTGTACTCATATGTACATAATAACGCAAGCCTTCTGTTTCTGCCCGTACGACCAGACAAAGCTTGGCATGAGTCTTGAGTCCCGGAAAACCGTATATTACGTGTACCCCTTTCTTTTCAAGTTCTTTGGCCCATCCGATATTATTTTCTTCATCAAATCTGGCTTTAAGTTCCACAAGAACTGCAAGTTGTTTGTTTCGATCCGCAGCTTTCATAAGTCCTTGGATCAGTCTGGAATTATCATCCACCCGATAAAGGGTCATTTTGATTGCCAGGACCTCGGGGTCTTCTGCGGCTTGTTCCACAAAATCAATGACAGATTCGAAGCTGTCATAGGGGTGGTAAAGCAAAACATCTCTTTTCCGAAGAACGGAAAAGAGGTTTTTTCCTGCAAGACAAGCAGGTTTTAGAGGTTCAAAAGGCTCGTGCTTGAGTTCCGGGCGGTTGAATTTTGTGATTTTTATGATACTGGAAAGCCCAAGAGGACTTGCGGATCTGAAATGTAGGGAAGGGGAAAGTTCAAGATTTTCAAGGAGCAAATTCACAACACTTTCAGGCATGCTATTATCGGTTTCCAGGCGGATTACGGATCCGTAATAGTTTTTTCCCACCCGTTGCTGGACTGCAGTTAGAAGGTCTTTATCTCCGTCTTCGTCAAACCCAAGGTCTGCATCCCGGGTTATCCGGAAAGGATAAGCTCCTAGGATCAATTGTCCCGGAAAAAGAAGGTCAAGGTTTGCGGCGATGAGTTGTTCGAGCCAGACGAATTTTCCTTTCCGAAGTTCGTCTGGGGCCGGAAGGATAAAGTCTCCGTTTTCAGGGACAGGAATTAGCCTTGGAAACATCGGAGGAATTTTTAACCTTGCGAAACGTTCCCCAAACTCAGGGTCTTTAATAAGGACTGCGAGGTTAAGGCTCAAATTGGAGATATGAGGAAAAGGGTGCCCTGCATCAAAACCAAGAGGAGTGAGGACTGGGAAAATATTTTCTTCAAAGTGGATTCTGAGAGCTTTTCTTTCCCTACCCGAAAGATCAAAGTAATTGAGTACTTCAATTCCTTCGGCCTGTAGGGCTGGCTGAAGTCCTTCGCTCCAGCAGCGATCAAAGGTTAAGAGCTGGGCTAAAAGTTCCTTTCGGATAAGCCGAAGCTGTTCGCTTGCCGTTTCTTCGGGCAGCTTTTTTTCTGCGCCTTCCTCGATCTTTTTCTGGACTCCTGAGACCCTGACCATGAAAAATTCGTCAAGGTTACTTGAAAATATAGAAAGAAATTTGACTCTTTCAAGTAGGGGATTGCGTTCATCAAAAGCCTCTTCAAGTACCCTTTTGTTAAACTGAAGCCAGCTGAATTCCCTGTCTACATAGAGCCGCGAGTCACTCAGGTCAGGAATGTCGGAAAGCTCAGAAGACAGAGCTTTAGCATTCTCCAGAACCATTTTGTCTGAGTCCAAATCCTGATTGGGAAAGTTCCACTCCATTGTTGATCACACAAATTCAGAGGTTAAAAAGCCAAGTAATTTCAGATTTTTTGTTTTAAATAAGGCAGCTTTGTTTAAAAAGGACAATTCCTGGCCCAAAAGCTTCAAAGAACAGTTTTTCAGGCTTTAGGCTCTTAAAAAAAATCTGTTCTCCTTGATGAATATATGGGCCACATTATAAATATTTACGCTAACTCCGGCAAGGTCAAACTTAAATTTTAAATAACTGGCTGGGATGCGTAAATTCACAAATTATTTTAGTCTATGCAAGCTCCCCCTGTTCATAGAATTTATCTGTAGAATCTACTTATAGAATCTGTTTTTCAATTCTATTTATAGCGTCTCTTTATGAAATTATTTTTATAATATTCCTATACTGTTTCCTCCCCGAAACTTCATCGCCGGCAACGAGCCAATGACTATCCCCTATATATGATTTTTGTCTGTACAGGCAAACTTTCATTTCCACTTGCCCTTAATAAAATTACTATATACTATATATAGAAAGGAATATTTATAACCTTAGTGGAGCTTTCTTCTTGGAGGCTATAATGGCTCTAATTTGCTTCAAATTAGAAAAAAGGCTTACTTTTTTAAAATTTACTCCGCAATAATTCGTAGAATTCCTTTTCTTTTCCGGAAGTTTTTCGGAGCAGCCTTTCGACTATCAGCTCAGGTGTGCTTTTTGCAATATGGCTATAAATTGGGGTTCTATTCACAATTAGTTCTAGTTCTGAGTCTAGACCCTGAGCTTCAATTCCGTCAACTCGCAACTTTGCTTTCGTATTCTTGAGAATAAGCTCTGAAAGATGGGAGACAAAAATCCCGAGGCTTTGTTCATCCCGGACCAATAATTCCAGAATTCCTGCAATAATCCTGGCTGATGCTCCGGGTTCGGTGATGGATTCAAGTTCATCGGCAAGCACTAATTTTGAGGACCTGTCCGCAAGTACGGAAAACTGTTTGAGGGTGGTTTCAAAGGCGCCTGCATCCAGAGTTCCATTTGATTTTCCAAAATAATAAAATTCATCCACAGGCCCGAGTTCAAGGGTCAAAGCAGGAACCGGAAAACCCATATTTCCTAGGATTACACACTGGGCAAGTAACTCAAGCAGGGAGGTTTTACCTCCAGAGTTTACTCCACTCAGGAGCACTACTCTCTCCTCAAGGCCTTTTTGGGAAAAACTCGTTTTTCCAAGGGAATAATTGATTGGACTGACTTTTCCGTATTTGGCTTTTAGAAAAAGGTTTTCTCCAGCTTCAAATCCGATTCCAGCCTTCTGGCTGAGTTTGGGCATGCTAAGTCCAAAATGCTGGGAAAAGCAGCCTATGGAAAATCCAAGGTCAAAGTCTAAAACTGCTTTTACCAGGGTTTCAATTGCGGGTCGGGAGGCAAAAAGGGCTTTTGCAAGTTCCCTTTTCCGGATAAATTTTGCTTCCTCAAGTTTCTGGGCCAGAGTTTGCCTTAGAAGCTGAAGCCCTCTAGAATCAGGGCTTAGTGGATAATTAATTTCGCCTGGAAAAAGCCTTTCAAGCAACAGTTTTTCCGAGCCTTCCAGCCTGAGGTTCTCTGAAAGTTCTTCTATCAGCTTTCTAAGTTCTTTCTTATATGCGGCCTGGACTTCCCCTTTGAGCAGCTCTCGTATCTCCAGGTCTCCGTTTGCAAGTCTAAGCAGCTCTTCTCCTCGGAGGGTTACTGAACTTTTTTCAAGGAGCTCTCCGAATCGCTTGTTTGCAGCTTCAAGTGAGAGGCTAAGCTTTGAGTCAAGAGCTTCTAGTGCAGTTTTTAAGCGGTCTATTTCGGGATCAAAACCCTCTGTAAGTTCTCCGCTAGGGTTGAGTTTTTCAAGCAACTTTTCAAGCTTAGTCCCTTCTTCTGTCGTAAAGGTGTCAAAAATCTCAAACCCTTGAGCTCTTAGGGTTAAGAGTACGCCTAAGCAGGCTTTTATACAGCTTAGATTTCGGGCAAAAAAAGCAAGCTCTTTTTCGGGTACGATTTGCCAGAATGCTACCTTTTCGGGGCCTCCAGAGAAGAATTCAGGCTCAAGCCCTGCCGGAAGGTCAAAGCCAAGAAAGGTATCGTCAAAAACAATTACATGAGAATAGCCTCTCCCCAGATCCACAAATTCAGACAAACTTTCTGCGGCTTGAATCGACAGGAATTCTCCAAATTTTTCTT
Source organism: Methanosarcinaceae archaeon (assembly GCA_028684695.1). Lineage (GTDB taxonomy): Archaea > Halobacteriota > Methanosarcinia > Methanosarcinales > Methanosarcinaceae > JAQVBP01. The sequence goes on from JAQUFK010000011.1 coordinate 14,585, forward strand.
TTAGAAAAGGCAAAGCTTCTGGATCCGAGGTGAGAATTATTCGATCTCGGATCCATAAAGTTTCAGGCTCAGCTTTTAGCTGCCTGACTTTTGTAAGAAGAATTGGAAAGGTTGCTTCTTGTTCAAGCGTTTTTGCAATTTTTAGGTAAGGAAAAAGCAAGGCTCTTCTCTTTTCTATACGGGTTTTTTGAGCTGCAGGGTATGGATAAAAGAGGCTTAATTTTTCCTGGGCATAGGAGGTGTGAGCAAAACTCTGAATAAGCTTTAGAAGGCGGGAGTAGATTTCAAAAGCTTCTTTTGTTTTTAAAAAATCGGATATGGAAACTCCTTCATTTTTGGCTTTTGCTTCCCTTACAAGGGAAAGGGCGAAAGCTTGACTAATCCCGTTTATTCCGGAAAGAGCTGCAAGGTCTCCATCAAATATGGCCTTAAGGGCGGAGGCTTCACTTCCAAAGCGCTTTTTTAGTTTTTCAGCTACCCGCTCCCCTACTCCGGGAAGTTCGTGTAAACTTTGTATCTTTTTTCCAGAGCACATAAGCCAACAACAATAAACAATTAAAAAAAGCTGTTTTTTGAGAGCCTAAGCTCTCCTATTAAAACGTTTCCAGTTTTTCTTTTCTGTTTTTCCAGAACCTGAAACGTCCAAAAGAGGTTCCGGACAAAAAACAATTTACTTCTTTAAAAATTGTTTAGGGCCAGAAGCCGTTTACCGCATTTAGAAACAATACTGCTAGCCCAATGATTGCGCCCAGGATTAAAACTGTTTTTGGAGCGATCTGAATTGCATTTTTATCGGCTTCATAGTACCGCATCAGCCCTGCGGAGGATTGAAGTCCAGAACCTTGTCGTTTAGCCATGAATAAAACACCTGTAATCAGTAAATCAGGAAATAAGTTTTAATTTAAGGGTATTTAGTTTTTCTTTTAATTTTAGTTTCAGTTTTATGCTATTATTGTGTTAACGTTTCTGATATATGAACTCCCCGCAAAAAGAAGTTCTTTAAACATCGATGTACTATGATATCAAAATTTCGATCCTCAATCTCTTCTAATATTCGATGTTAATTATTCGATGTTAATTATTCGATGTTAATTATTTGATGTTAATTTGATGTTAATTTGATGTTAATTGGAGGTTAATTTAAGGCTGGCTTAACCTGCTTTTTCCAGAATTAAAGCCCTCAAAGTAGTTTTCTCAGTTGGGCTAGTTTCCCAAATTTCTAGTTTTTCAGACCAAGACTTCTTCTAGCAAGAAAGGAGGATAAAACACGCCTCGTTCAGTGATAATTCCGCTAATATTTTCCATTGGAGTCGCATCAAAAGCCGGATTGTAAACGGGCACGGCATTTGGAGCGAGTTGCTCGGAGCCAAAGAAACGCAGTTCTTCTGGGTTTCTCATCTCGATTTTAACACTGCCTTCCCAGCCTTCAAAGTCAAAAGTTGAGACTGGTGCTGCAACGTAAAAAGGAATTTCATGTTCTTTTGCAAGCACTGAGTGAGTATAGGTTCCTATTTTATTAAAAACGGCATCTTGGGTGATTCGGTCAGCTCCCACAATCACTTTGTCTACATGACCTTTGCGCATTAGCGAGCCTGCCATGGAATCTGTGATAAGGGTGACTGGGATTTTATCTTCCATAAGTTCCCAGGCAGTGATTCTGCTTCCTTGGTTTAAGGGGCGGGTTTCACAGGCAAAAACTTTAATCTCTTTTCCTTCTGCAATTGCTGAGCGCACAACTCCAAGTGCTGTACCCCAGTCCACGCAGGCTAACCTGCCTGCATTGCAGTGGGTAAGTACACAGTCTCCGTCTTCTAAAAGTTTTGCCCCATATCTTCCTAACTTTTTGTTACGCTCAACATCCTCGTCAGCTATAGCCTTGGCTTCGGCAAGAGCAATATTTCGAATTCCTTCGGGATCATACGCTTCAAGGACAGCTTTTAAGACCCGATCCACTCCCCAGCTTAGATTAACGGCCGTGGGCCGGGTTGATTTTAAAGCTTTTCCTGCAACTTTTAGATCCCGGAAAAGCGCTTCCATATCTTTTGCCCCGCTTAAAAATGAGGCCAGGGCAATTCCATAAGCTCCGGCTGCCCCAAGCGCCGGGGCTCCTCGTACGCGAAGCTTTTGAATCGCTTCGCAGAGGGAACTTAAGGTTTTGCATTCAATTATTTTGTACTCTTTTGGGAGCAGAGTCTGATCCACTAGCATAACGGAATGGGATTCATCCTTCCAGTCTATTGTCCTCATAAAGTTCATTTCTCCGGCTTAAAATCGGCCTTATATGGACTGGATTCAATAAAAATCTATTCTGTAAATCCTCTTAAACCTTGGAAATACGCTCCCGCTCTCTATATATTTATTCAGTCAGTAGAGCAAGGAACAGGCTAAGCTTCAAAATTAAGAGCAAACGGATTTATAGAGTTACCGTACAAATAACAGAAAGTTTAAAGTTTCAGTCTGAAATAAGAATATTCGCTTATTTCAAAGTTCAATCCAAATCCCCCTTTACTCTTAATATTTTATCATGGTGTTCATTGGAGAAAAATTGCTTATGAAGAAGATAAAAATAGCAATCACAGGAATTGGAAACTGTGCAAGCTCTTTGATACAGGGAATTGAATATTACAAAAACGAAAAAAAAGAACCCATCGGGCTGATGCACCGAGATCTTGGAGGCTATGGTCCGCAGGATATTGAGGTTGTGGCTGCTTTTGATATTGATGCCAGAAAGGTTGGAAAAGACCTTGCAGAAGCCATCTTTGCCCCTCCAAATTGTACTACGGTTTTTTGCCAAGCTGTGCCTACAACAGGGGTGAAAGTGAAGATGGGCCAGCTTCTGGACGGAGTCTCGGAGCACATGAATAAATATGCTGAAGATCGGACCTTCCTCCCGGCGGCTGAGTCTGAGGCTACAAAAGAGGAGGTTGTAAAAGAGCTGAAGGCATCCGGGGCCGAAATGCTGCTAAACTACCTTCCCGTAGGCTCGGAAAAAGCCGCGCGTTTTTATGCGGAATGTGCCCTTGAGGCCGGAATAGGCTTAATAAATAATATGCCGGTTTTCATAGCAAGTGATCCTGAGTGGGCAAGCCGTTTTGAAGCAAAGAAGCTGCCAATTATAGGAGATGACGTAAAAGCCCAGTTAGGCGCAACCATTACCCACAGGATTCTGGCTGACCTTTTTGAAAAACGAGGGGTCAGGCTGGATCGGACTTATCAGCTCAATACGGGCGGAAACACTGATTTTTTGAACATGCTCAACCGAGATCGACTGGCTTCAAAAAGGGTCTCAAAAACCGATGCAGTCCAATCTGTGCTTTCAAAACCCCTTGCTGAAGAAAATATCCATATCGGACCAAGCGATTATGTGGCCTGGCAAAAGGATAATAAACTCTGTTTCCTCAGAATGGAAGGCAGGCTTTTTGGAGACGTGCCCATGAATTTGGAACTGCGACTTTCGGTAGAAGATTCTCCCAATTCCGCAGGCGTAGTAATTGATGCTATCCGCTGCTGTAAACTTGCTCTTGAACGGGGAATTGGGGGGGTTTTGTATTCCCCTTCTTCATACTTTATGAAACATCCGGCCAAGCAGTATCCTGACGCTGAGGCTTACCGGAGGACTGAGGAATTTATAGCAGGCGAGCGAGAAAGATAAAATTTTAAAAAACAGAAAAATCAAGCCAAAAAAGTTTCAAAAAACTGGGTTCGGGGCTAAAAAGCCCTTGCAATCAACGAAGCCCTTCGCCTGTAATCCGAAAGGTGCAACTTGAGCCTTCCGGGCTAGACCGGTGTTTGATAAGGATTGCGCGCCTAGTCCCTTTCCCGGTGCGCTCGAACTGAAGAATGGTTTTTGAGATATGTTCAAGGGAGGTGCCTCCAAGAGGACGGACTCCTCCCAGTTCGATATCAGAATAGATCTGGTTTGTTATAAGGGCGACAAAACCATATTTTCGGGCCAGAGCGTGCAAAAATCCTATCTGGTTTGCAAGTTCTCTGCGCCCCCTAATTCCTGAATCCTCGTCTTCGAGTTCGAATCTGTAAAAGGAAGTTGCCGAATCCAGGACTACAAGCCCTATGTTTTCTCCGGCAATTTTTTCCACTTCTCTTACAGAGGCGTATTGTTCTTCAAAACTTAAGGGCTCATAGATAAGCACGCTTCCTGCAATCTCTTTGGCCTTTTTTCCGGCTATTTGCTTGAACCTAAGTGGAGAAAGCCCTTCGCTATCTATGTAAATAACTCGCTGGCCCTGCCTGACACACTCCACAGCAAGCTGAAGGCAGAGATTGGTCTTTCCACTGCCTGCGGCCCCATAGACCTGAGTCACGATCCCTTTTTCAAAACCGCCCCTAAGCAAGTTATCGAGCGGTTCGCATCCGGAAGCCAGTAATGATTCTATAAGTTTCACCTCTCTTTTAAAGCTCACAGAGGGTAATGATGGAGGAGGGATATAACATTTTTTGAACATTTTTTTAAGCTTTGACTCTACCTTCGAAAAGGCCGAAGGTTTCATGAATGAAAACAGCAGAATCACCCTCCTCTGAAAGTCTCAAGCAAGCTCCTTTAAATTCTCAAATTTTTCAGAACAGATCCCTTTAAATTAATCGAGGAAGGTCCCTGCCACAAAGAAAAATCGATTTCAATAGGGATTGTTATCAGATTCGATAACAAATTAGGTTGAATTGTATTCAAATTTGGAATAAAAAGCGTTATTAAGCTCAAATGCATTCAGAATACCTGCGCCAAAAGCTTGGTCTCCGCATGCAATAAAACAGTCTAATCGTGATGACAAAAGGACAAAAGGGGTGCGTTCCAAGTCCAGATTTTCAGGTTAAATTTGCGGAGTCGGGTCTAAAAAGCGTATGAGAAAAGAGATTAGTTTCAGAATATTTAGGATAGTAAGAAATTTTATAAATAGATTTAAAGAGGAGAGGGGTTTTGTTTTGCTGCCTGAGACCTTTTTGCGTCCGATATGCACCTTTCCCTCACAATAATAATAATAATAATAATAATAATAATAATAATAATAATAAATATTATATGTATCTTCCCTATCGAATCTTATCTAATTTCATAACATCTAAAATAGAGAGTGTCTAAAATAAAGAGGGTCTGGAAATGTCAAAAATAGTAGTCTATACAACTGAATATTGTCCGAAATGCAACAAACTAAAAAAATTCTTAGAATCCCACGGTATCTCTTTTGAAGTTGCTGATATGAGCACTCCCGAGGCCCTCACTGAACTTCGTTTTAATGGGGTATTTACGGTAACCGCCCCAGTTTTACAGCTTGATTCCACCTTTTTAACATATAAGGAGCTCTTTGCGGGAGATGAGGTGAATCCCGAAAAATTTCAGGATATTTTATAAGAGCTTAGGATAAAACTCCCACTTTTTCTTTTTCTGGAAAAAAAGTCAGTTAAAGCTTCAAAACAGAGCAGGATCTTAAAACTAAATCAGAAAATTGAAGATGAGTTAAATGAATGAGGAAACAACCCTATCTGAGGACCATCCATGCTATAACCCGCTTAAGGGGAAGAAAATGAACAAGGATATAAAGCAGTCAAAAAGCGGTTTATCCGAGTCTTGCCCAGTGCAGAAGACGCTTGACGGGCAGTCTCTTCCTTCCCTACCCAAGGTTAGGACAACGGATGGTTTTATTGTAAACTGGGATCGAAATGTTATAGTAAACCAGATTTTGAAGGAGACCAAACTCAGCAAGGTTTTTTATAATATTCCGGCGGCCACAAAAGAAGAGGCTATGGAAATTGCAAAAGCTGCTGAAAAACTCATCCGAGGAATGAACATTCGATTCCTTTCAGGGCCTTTGATCCGAGAAATCGTAAACACCCTTCTTCTTGAAAAAGGGCATGTTGAATGGCGAAACATCATGACAAGAGTTGGAACCTCTGTTTATGATGCCTATGAAATCGATACCGGTTTTGGATTCGGAGCCAACGATAACGCAAACCAGCTCAACAACGCTGAAACTTCCCATAAGCGAAAAGCTGACAAAATGTCAAAAGAGCAGAATCTTCTTCTTCTCCCAAAAGAACTTTCTGACCTTCACTTAAACGGGGATTTCCATATCCACGATCTGGAATATATGGGGACAAGACCTTTTTGTCAAGACTGGGATCTGCGCTATTTCTTCTACTACGGGCTTATGCCTGACGGGGTAGGGTCCCAATCAAGTGTAGCCAAACCTGCCAAAAACGCAGAGGTAGCTTTCCTCCATGCCGTAAAGGCCATGGGCTCGGCCCAGACGAATTTTGCGGGGGGACAAGGGTTTTACAATTTCTTGACTTTCCTTGCTCCCTACCTTGAAGGCAAAACGGAAAAAGAGATCCGACAACTCATGCAGATGTTCGTCTACGAGATGATGCAGATGATGTGTGCTAGGGGGGGGCAGACCGTTTTTTCTTCAGTACAGCTCTCCCCCGGCGTTCCCAAACTCTGGAGGGATAAGCCTGTTGTTGCTAAAGGGAAAGTTTGGAATGGAAATGAAGCTCCCCTCCGGACTTATGGAGAATTTGAAAAAGAAGTTCGGCTTGGTTTTAAAGCGCTTATGGATGTTATGCTCGAAGGAGATGCTTGGGGCAAACCTTTTAGTTTTCCGAAACCTGAAATTTCCCTTGAGCCTGACTTTATGGAAGAAGATGAGCAATTTAACCAAGAACATCCTGAAATTCCAACCTACAAGGAACTTTACAGGCTGACTTTTGAGCTTGCCTCCAAATTTGGAACTCCCTATTTTGATAACCAGCTTCCGGAATACAGGGGGGCAGGAGAAGGAATTTCGTGTTATCAGTGTTGTGCATACCAGTTTTCCGCAAATCCCACAGATGATGCTGAATTTAATGAAAAACTCTATTTTAAGAACGGTAAACACTTTTCCATGGGTTCTTGGATGGTTATGTCCCTTAACTGTCCTAGAGCAGCTTATAAAGCCGAGCATGACGATGAAAAACTCTTTTCTGAACTCAAGGGGCTTATGAACAAATGTATTGAGATTTTCAGGATCAAGAGAAAATGGATGAATAAACTCATTGAGAAAAACAGAA
>JAQUFK010000012.1 GCA_028684695.1 Methanosarcinaceae archaeon
ACCCGGCCTGAGTCCGGAAGAGACCATCAAACAAGCTAAATTGCTTGGAGGCACCGTGATTATTCCGCATCCATTCAAGCGCAGTTCCCATGGAATCGGAAAGTTTGAGGTGCTTGATGCTGATGCTATAGAGGTGTTTAACTCTCGCTGTCTTTTTAATACCGCAAACGAAAAAGCCAAAAAAGCTGCTAGAAGACTTGGTTTTCCCGCAGTAGCCGGAAGCGATGCCCATATTCCAGAGATGGTAGGGCAAGCCTATACTGAAATAGCGGCCGAAGAAAACACAGTTGAGGCCGTGCTTCGGGCAATTGGGGAAGGAAAAACACTTCCCTGTGGCAAAAGGACTCCTGTTTTAGTAATTCTTCTACAGATGGGAGGAAGTGTCCGGAGAAAATTGAAGAAGATTTTGGGTTTAAGAATATAAAAACGAAATGAAAAAATGGGAGGGTTTAAAATTAGTCGATTTGAAAAAGAAATCAGGGCCGAAATTGAAATCTTAGCCTCTGCAGAGCGAGTCTGGCAACTCCTTGCCGACTTTGGAGCTTATCCTGACTGGAATCCTTACTTTCGGGAAGTAAGCGGCAAAGCAAAAATTGGGGAAAAACTAAAAGTTTTTATGAAACCCGAATGGGAGAAAAAAGGCACGACCCTTAGACCTCGCATCCTTCGATTAGAGCCTAAAAAAGAACTCACCTGGGCTGGAAGCTATTTTTTGCCGGGTTTACTTGATGTGGAACACAGCTTTATTCTCGAAAAAATCGGAACTCGGAGAGTACGCTTTATACAAAAAGAGAAGTATAGAGGCTTAGCCCTTCCTTTTATTACGGTTTCTTGGTCAATTGAGAAAGGTATGAGCAAAAGCCTTAGGGAGATGAATAGTGCTCTTAAAAAAAGAGCTGAGCAGAACTGAGAAAAGCTAAGAATCTGGAGAAGGGTAAAAGCCTGTGAGATTAATTTCCTATAAATATAGTAATATTTATATCATAAAAATTTAAACTGATGACCAGACGATAATATGACCCGGGAAATTAGGATACTCCACACTGCAGATACTCACCTTGGGTATCGGCAGTACCAAAGCGAAGTGAGAAGGCAGGATTTTTTTAAGGCCTTTGAAGCCGTTGTCAGGGATGCAATCGATATGCAAGTGGATGCTGTCGTGCATGCGGGCGATTTATTTGATTCGAGAACCCCAAGCCTTGAGGATGTTCTTGAGACAGTTAACATAATCACTCCCTTAAAAACCACAGGAATTCCTCTGCTTGGAATTGTTGGCAATCATGAAAGCAAGCAGAACATGCAGTGGCTAGACCTTTTTGAAGAAATGGGGCTTGCCCACAGGCTTGGGAAAAAACCCTATCTTCTAGGAGAAGTTGCCCTTTATGGAATTGACAGTGTGCCTAAATCAAAAATCCCAACTTATGATTATAGCGGGTTTGAAAGTACGGAAAAATTATGGAAGCTTCTTGTCATGCACCAGCTTATGAAGCCTTTTCCTTATGGGGAATGGGATTGTGAAGAGCTACTTAAGAATTTACCTTTCCAAGCGGATGCAATTCTTTTAGGAGACTATCACAAGTACGAAAAAAGAAAGGTAGGGGAAACTTGGGTTAGCTATCCCGGAAGTACGGAAAGAAATAGCGCAGCGGAAAGGGAAGCTCGTTCTTATAACATAATCACTCTTGGATCCCAGGGACTTGAGATTAGCAGGCGGAATCTTGAAACTCGAAAATTTATATATATAAATGCCTCTCTAAAAAACGAAGAAAGACCCTATGAGCAGATTTTTGCAGCCATTGATGAATACGAGACTGAACTTGAAGGTGCTGTCGTTTTTGTAGAAATTTCCGGGGAGACGGAAAGGGTCCTTTCCTTTGGAGAAATAGAAGAGTATATCCTAAATAAAGGAGCTCTTGTCCCGAGGATTAAGGACCTTCAGGAAGTTGATTCTCTGGCTTCCAAAGAAGAGCTTCGAGTCAGTTTCTCGGATCCGGATCGGGCAGTTGCCGAAGAGATCAAGCAGATGGAGCTTACGGACGGGGGGCTGATTATTGATGAAATTGTTCGGAATCCTTTGGTCTCAAAAACAAACGTCGACTCTGAGGCTGAAACCCAGCTGAAAGCTCTTATGGATAAAATTGATTTCAAAGCTTCAGAATTCCAATTTGAGTCGGAATTTCCTTGCTCATCTGAGAGAGTAGAAGCAAAAAGCCAGGCAATTTCGGCCCCGGAAAAGGGAAGAATTAAGGAGGAAGGAATTGAGGGAATTGCCGAAGAAGAAAAGAAGAAAAGAAAGGCTGCTGTCGAGAAGAAAAAAGAGGCGAGAGATAAAACCCCCGAACTCATAGAAAAAGAGATGAAAGCTCCCGAAGCGGAAGCTCCAGCCAAATCTGAAAACCCCAAACCTTCGCTTGCAAGAAAAAAGAAAAAGCTTAGGACTCCAGCTCCCAGACAGTATAACCTTGGTGATTATTTATGAAACTAAAAAGATTACATGTCGAAAATATCCGAAGTTACAGAAAACTGGATCTTGCTTTTGAAGATGGGGTTACTGTGATTTCGGGGGTAAACGGGAGCGGAAAATCAAGTCTGCTTGAGGCCTGTTTTATGGGACTTTTTGGGAGTAAAATCCTATCTAAGGATTTCGTACTTTCAGACATGATTTTTAAGGGAGAGGAAAAAGCGGGAATCGAACTCGAATTTGAGCACCGAGGTCGAGAATATCGGATTGAGCAAGGCTTTCGGTATTCAAAAAAGAGCAATAATGCTTCAAATTCAAAAGCTGTGCTTTATCAGGATGGAAAAAACCTTGTGGATCAAGCGGCTCGAACCTATGAGGAGGTCTGTGCGCTTCTGAATATGGATGAGGAGGCGTATCAGAACTGCGCCTATATCCGGCAAGGAGAAATTGATGTGCTCATCAATGCAAAGCCCAGAGACAGACAGCGCATGATTGATGAGCTTCTCCAGCTTGGAAAATTAGAGGAGTACAGAGAAAGGGTGAAAAGCGCAAAAACCGCAGTAGGAAGACTTGAGAGGGATACGAAAACCCGCCTAAATGATTTAGGAGAGGAAATTGAGATAATTGAGAAAGCCGAACCTGTAAAAGCTCTGATGGTTTCCCGACAAAAGGAAAAGGAAAGGGCCGAGGAAGTCCAAAAACTGACTAGAATAAAGGAAAAAGCGGTTTTGGAAAAGGAAAAAATCGAGCGCTTGCTTTCTGAATATAATGAAAGGGTTGAGGAAATTACAAACTTGAATAGCGAAGCTGAAAAGGCTGGAAAGGATAAAAGGAAATGTTTTAGAGAAAATGAAAAAATTGATCAGGAGATCCTACAAAAAAAAGAAGCCAAAAAAGAATTAGAAGCTGAAAATTCTGAAATTTACAAGGCAGCCGGTTTTGGGGAGTTTGACGTTGAAACCTTGCTTTTCAAGCAGGAAAAGGAAGAAGCACTTGCCCGGGAAAAACTAAACGAGCTTTCAAATAAATTGGCACTTGTTTTGAAGGATAAAACAACTCTTAAAAAGACGGCTGAAGAGATAGTAAAGGAGATTGAAGAGGCCCAAAAAGCGCTTAAGAAATGCGAAATGGAGCTCAAAGCCGAAAAAACCGGAATCAAGGCCAAACAGGAAGAAATCCAGAAACTTGAAGAAACTTGTGTTGAAATCCGAGCACAGGCTGGAATTGAAGGGAAAAAAGAGAAGGAAATTGGAAAAATTGGCGAAATTAAAGGAGTTAGCCCTGAAATAGGGCAAGAAAGTGAAAAAAACGAGATTCAGAGGCTTGTAAAGGAGAAAGAAGAGCAAGAAAGCCTGTTTAGGGATCGGAAAAACGAAATTGGAAACAAGCTCTTGCTTGCTGAAAATGAGCGAAAAACCTGCGCTAAAACTCTTAAAGAGCTTGAATTCGAGCTTGAAACCGGCCAAGAAGTTTTGCGAAAATCAGAAAAAGAGTTTGAAGCTCTAGAATCGGAACTGAAAACTTTCGAGCTAAAATCCCAAAAATTTCAGAAAGAACGGGCTGAAGCTCTTAAAGCTTTTAAAGAACTTGGATTTGAGGCGGAAAAGCTTGAGAAGCTGGAAGAGATAGGCGATTTGCTGCAGGAAAATAAAAATCGGCTTCATGGGAATTCAAAAGCATTGGAAGCTCAGATAAAGGAGCTTGAAAAAAGAAGCCTTAAAAATCGGAAGCTTTTAGCTGAGGGAAAATGTCCGACCTGCGGGCAGGAGCTTTCAGGTTCGGAGCTTTCAGGAGCAGTTGAGGAGGCTGAACTGGAAAAGGAAAAGCTTTCAAAAAAACTTGCGGAACTTGAAGGGCAGCAAATCGAGTTTGAGCAAAAATTGGAGGCTCTAAAAGCAGCTCGAAAACTTGAAAAGCAAATTACAATGGATGAGCAAGAACTTGAAAAATATCAAAACAATACTGCAAATACGAAAAGCTGGCTTAAAAACCAAAAGGCTAAAATTGCAGAAGAAACCCAGAAACTTGCTGGCCTCGAGGCTAAAAAAGGAGAGCTTGAAAGCCAGAAAAAGGAAGGGCTTTTAGAAATAGAGAAACTGAAGGAGCAGGAAAAAGAAATATTAAAAGCTCACCTTGAAAGTGAAACACAGCTTAGGAAAGCAAAAACCTTTGAAAAAGAACTTTCCGAAAAGGCTGCTGCAGTTGAAAAAATCAATGGTAAAATCCAGGCTGCAGGCCAGCTGATCGAAAGTTATAAGAAAAGGAGAGAGGAGCTTGAAGAAAAAATAAAGAAGCTTGAGAGTCAGAAAAATCAAAGCCAAAGCGAGTTTGCAGCCCTCAACCAGGAGCTTTTGGCCCTTAAAGAAAAAGAAGAGGCTGGAAAAAAGACTCATGCTAAGACTGAAAAACTCCTTTCTCAAGCTAAAAAGCTTAGGGAAAACCTGCTTTATATAAAGGAAGTAAACCACCAGATTGCCGGGTTTGAAGCCGAAATTCGAAATATTAAGGATAAAATCACTTTTCTGGATAAGGAGATTCAGGAAAAAAACGAAAGCCTTCGAAAACTCAACGAAAAAATAGAAGGAGCCGACTTTTCCGACCTTAAACTCAAAAAAGCTCAACTCGAAACTGCACTGGAAAACATCGAAGCCAAATTTGAGGAAATCTCAGAGGCAAAAGCTGACCTTCTGAAAGAAATCGGAAGGCTTGAAACCACCTTAAAGCGTTATTCAGGCCTTAAAGAGGATAAAAAAGCTCTGGAAAATAAATGGGCCTATCTTGAAGCCGTAGACAAAAACGCAGCCGAGCTTGAGAATACCTACATGCGCATCCGGGCAGAGCTGAGAGCAAAAAACATAGGAGCGCTTTCTCTGCTTCTAAATGAAATGTTTTCTTTCATGTATGCAAACAATGCCTATTCCCGTATCGAGCTCGATTCTGAATACAATTTGACAGTCTTTCGAAAAGACGGCCTCCCCCTTGAGCCCAAACTATTAAGCGGCGGAGAACGAGCTATTTTTAATCTCATCCTGCGCTGTGCCATTTATCGGCTGCTTTCTTTGAGTTTTGGAGGGGGAAAAGGTACAAATCTGCCTCCAATGATTCTGGATGAGCCTACCGTTTTTTTGGATAGAGGACATATCCAGCAACTCCTAAAACTTATCGACTTGATGCGGAATAAAGGGGTTGGACAAATCATCATAGTTTCCCATGACGAATCCCTAATCGATTCGGCAGACCACGTTTTCCATGTGGAAAAAGATCCTTTGACTAATATGTCTTCGATCCGCAGGCGTTAAAATTTACAGGAAGCCTTCTCAATACCTATAAATCCAAAAAAAGCTATAGAAAATAACATGCCAAGAGAATTTTCCAGAAAAGATATTGAAATATTTAATAAATTGGCCCCCGAAGCTCGGGGAAATTTAAAATCTCCTGCAGGAGGGCATCCTTTCCCTTTTATCCTAAGACCAGTCTCGCACAGGTTTGCAGAATCCGCCGAAGATTTTAGGGAAAGGCTTGAGAGGCTTGAGCCTGAAGAACTTGATTATCTCGTTGAGCTGGTGCTCGAAGAAAAAGAGGATCTTCGTGCTCTTGATGAGGACAGAGATGAATTTCTTGCAGTCGTTGCCGAAAAAATATCAAACGAGCGGGCAAAGGAAATAAAAACTAAGCTTGGGATTCTCTGAGGAAATATGAAAAGAGAAAAACTGCTTTTCGGAACTGCTGGAATCCCTCTGAGAGCCTCGAAAAGAAATAGCGTATCTGGAATCAAACGTATCCGAGAACTGGGTTTGGGCTGCATGGAACTTGAGTTTGTACAAGGAGTTAGAATGCAAGCCCCCGGAGCTAAAAAGGTCTTTGAAGCCGCAAAAAAAGAGGAAATTGCCTTAAGTGTTCATGCTCCTTATTACATAAACCTTAACTCCTCAGAGCCTGAAAAAAAGAAAGCCAGTCTTGAGCGAATTTATCAGGCTGCAAAGATAGGCAAACTTTGCGGGGCGGAATCTATTGTTTTTCATGCAGCCTTTTACCAAAAAAGTAGCAAAGAAGAAACTTACATTAAAATCTCAAAATGCCTTCAAGAACTTGGAGAAAAGCTCCGAAATGATGGGATTTCAGTGCTTCTCAGACCTGAGACCATGGGAAAAAATTCCCAGTTTGGAACCCTTGAAGAGCTGCTTTCCTTAAGTTATGAAATCGAAGGAGTCAGACCCTGTCTGGATTTTTCTCATCTGCATGCAAGAGAGGGAAAAGTCAATTCCTATCCTGAATTTGTGGGCATTTTTGAAAGAGTTGAGGAGGTCCTTGGAAAAGAGGGACTCTACGACATGCACATGCATGTTTCAGGAATCGATTATGGAAAAAAAGGAGAAAAGAAACATCTTTGCCTTGAGGAATCCGATTTCAATTATCCCGACCTCCTCAAAGCTTTTAAAGACTTTAAAGTAAAGGGGCTCCTTATCTGTGAGAGCCCAAACCTTGAAGAGGATGCCTTGCTGCTTAAGAATTTTTATGCTAATTTATGAAATGAATTCCTATGGTAAAATGATAAAAGTTTATTAAAAAACTTAAACCTCAAATTAATTCGCAAAGTAAACCGCAACTTCAATTACAATGAGATTTTTTGGTTCACTTCCACAGCTTTCTCAAAACCTTCAAGCCAGCAAAGCCCTTTGCCGTTTCTATTTACAGTTCCCACATTCAGCTCGATTCCACTTTTTTCCACATAGTCTCGGATACGCTGCAAAGCATGCTCAACCATCCCTCCCCCTGTAAGAATTAGGCAGCGTTTGCCGCAAAGAGCAGTCAGAAGGGATCTATCAATTACACCTGAACTGACATCAAGGTAAATGCCATCTGCTTCGGCAAGGGTTTTACTTCTTTTGCCCATAGCTCCTACGAAATCAATTTCTCCTTCATTGATTACTTTTAAAACTTCCGAATGGGAGTAGTGATTCGTATCATAGATAAGGATACACCCAGCTTTGAACCCTTTACGGCTGATTTCAACAATTGCCTTTCCCTCTGGATAAAGATGCAAAACTCGACCATTGATGGCTTCATAAGGGGAGTTTTGAGCATAATCTCCATAGAGCACACCCAAGTTTAAGCTATCCCCTTCTTGGGTCCCCGGGGGAAGCTCAGCCCACATAAGTTCGGGAGGTTTTAAAGTGTTTACGAGTTCGGGAATGGTTTTAGGCAAAGTCTTTCCGCGGGCAAGGCCTCTTCTTGCGATCTCATGGTAGATTTCAAGAGTTGAAGGTTGACGCAGGTTCCCTTCTTTTAAGAGTTCCATGTCCCTGAAAACTTCTTCAGGAGTACCTTTTCCTATGAGTTTACTATTTGACATCAAATAAACATAATCAGCCCAGCGGTAGGCCAGATCCACATCATGGGTAGAGATTATAAGAGTACTCCCGAAATGATTAAACTCGTTTAGAAGATCCATAATCTCATCCGCTCCAACTGGATCTAGGTTTGCAAGAGGTTCATCAAGGATTATAACCTCAGGCTCCATTGCCATGACTCCAGCTATCGCAACCCTTTTTTTCTGACCTCCGCTCAGATGATGAGGAGGTTTATTTTTCAAGTGGGAAAGCCCTACCTGTTCAAGAGCCCGATCAGCCAGAGCTTGGACCTTTTCCTTTGGAAGATCAAGGTTTGTAGGGCCAAAGGCCACATCCTGATAAACCGTAGGAGCAAAGATTTGATCCTCAGAGTTTTGAAAGATTATCCCTATGGATTTGCGAATCTTCCGAAGGGCTTTTGAGCTGTACTTGAAAGGCTGAGCATGAAAGAGAACCTCTCCTTTTTTAGGTTTAAGAGTCCCGTTGAGGAGCAGGAAAAGCGTGGATTTTCCAGAGCCGTTTTTCCCCACAAAAGCGACCTTCTTTCCTTTCTCAATTTTTAGATTAAGATCTTGGACAGCCAAGGTTCCGTCAGGATAGGAGTAAGTAAGCCCTCTGGTTTCGAGAATTATCATTTTTGTACCTCAAATCCTTGAGATGTGTTTGAACAAATTATTGAAGAGAGAAGGGAGCTAGTTAGTTTACTGAATTTAGTAAAGCACTGTTCCATTATACAATTGTTGTGCACTGTTCCATTATACAATTGTTGTAATCTCTTTAAAATGAACTAATGCAAGGGTAATTAGAAAATAAATTGAAGTAAGCAAGATTTCAGGGGCCTTTACAGGCCTTTTGGTTTCAAAAACTGGCATTTTTCCATAATAACATCTGGAATCCATTGCCACAAAAAGCCTTTCTCCCTGTTCCCAGGAACGAATAAATAGGGTACTTGCAAGCATTGTAAACGAATTAAATGATTTTTTGAAATTTCCATACCCAAGCCGGACTGTTTGAGCGTATTTGATACTCAGCGCCGTATCTAAAAAGACAAAGATATAACGATAGATCAGCATGGAAAGCTCTATTAGGGAATCAGGTAGCCGGCTTGCTTTAAGGACAGCAAAGAGCTCGATCATCGGAGTTGTCAGCGCTAAAAAATAAAGACAACACATCCCGTTTACAGCTCTTGCGAGCACAAGAAGGGCAAGAGCCAAGCCGTCGGCTCTAATATTCAGGGGATAGCCGAGCAGGGAAAAAGAATAAAGTTCTTGGCCGCTACCCATAAAAAAAACTAGGACTAAAGCCCCTATTCCTGCAAACCCCAGAGGAGCTAAGAGAAGTTTTAGATAAAGTTTTGGAGGGGTTTTTCCCAGGTATACAGTAGCAAAAGCCATGCAAAAGCTCATGAAAAAAAGAGGGGGAAAAGAGGTTGAGGAGACTCCTGCAAATAGCCCAAAGGCTACTATTGCCAGCTTCAGCCAGTTGTTTTGGTATCTGAGAGGACTGCTTAAGGCGTAATCGTCAAGAAGATTTGTCATGTGGGCACACCCAGAATAAAAGATAGAACAAAATAAAAAGCAAGAGATAAAAGCTTTCCCTTCCCTGAAAGGAAGGGAAAAAAGAAGGTTGCAGTAAATTTCGGAAAATTTGCTTAGGTTGCCTGATTCTTGCCTCTGTAATATCCAAGGAAATAAAAAATGATTCCAGAGCCAAAAGCAGCCTGAAGCCCAAAGAGTAGACACTCGATTTCTCCACTTGGAGGCTCCCAGAAAGGTTCTGCGACAGGCTCATACTTTCCCTCAGTCACTTCCATGATAACTTCCTCAGCTTCCCCGTCAGCTCCTCCGTATTCGGCATCAGTTGTGGAGGACATGTAAAGAAACTGAGCTGCAAAGATCAAAAAGATTGCAGCTACGATAAGTTCGAGTTTTCGGCTCATAAGGAAACTCCTTTGATTTTGTTTACTACTGCAGCCTCAACGACTTTAAGTTCTACAAGGATATCGCTTTTGACATTTATAACGTACTTGAAAAGCAAGGCCGTAACCGCACCTTCCATGATTGCAATAGGCACTTGGGTTACTGCAAAAACGGTTGCGAATTTTTCAAATAAAATTAGAAATTCCGCTGTTGAGCCTGAAAATGCAAGGGCAAGTTCCAGCGAGGTTACCACATAAGTTGTCCAGTCTCCAAGAGTTGCGGCTAAGAAGACAACCAAAAAGAAATTAAGTTTGGCTTTCATGCCTGCTTTATAAATTAGATAGGCTACAACAGGGCCTGCTATGCCCATGGAAAAGACATTAGCTCCAAGTGTGGTAAGGCCCCCATGCGCCAGGAATAGAGCCTGAAATAGCAGCACGATTGTCCCAAGAACTGCTGATATTGCAGGCCCAAAGATAATTGCAGCCATTCCGGTTCCCGTAGGGTGCGAACAACTGCCATTAACTGAGGGCAATTTGAGGGAGGAGAGGACAAAGACAAAGGCTCCGGCTACGGCAAGGAGGGGTAAGATCTCACGTTTTTTACTTACAAGTCGATCCAATTTATATATTCCATATGCGAGCACTGGAATAGAGATTGCAAACCATAAGAGCAACCAAGGGGTGGGTAAAAAACCTTCCATTATATGCATAGTATCACTATTATGAAAATAAAGTCGATATCATTATTTGTATAAAGAAGCTGATTTAATTATTTATATAAAGATAAAGTTGTTTTAGCTTTAACTATTTGGAGCGGCTTAAATATTATTGTGATATAAACAATTTTATTTGTCTTGCTTTCTACATAAAGATTACGGTTTAAAAACAAGTAAATTAGTTATCATAAGAGAGCTTTTTCGACTGAAAAAGCTCTAGGGATTGCGGACTTAATTTTTTAAAACAAACAAATTTGACTAAATCGAGAAAATATAAAAAATATTATATTTCAGGTTGTTTTAGGATTAGGGTTTTTAGAATTAAAAGTAGGGCTTTTGGTTCCGGGATTTAAAAAAAAGCTAGGAAGTTCAAAGAATAAAATTCAAGTATTCGATAAAGTAGGCAAGGACAAAATAGCGGCTGAACTTACCAATGAAAACAAGAACAGAGAAGACTTTAAACGAAAGATTCATGAGTCCAGCCATCATTGTAATTCCATCCCCTATTCCAGGAACCCAAGTGAAAAGAAGAGCATAAATTCCGTATTTATTGAAGAGTTCTTCTCCTTTTTTCAGGCTTTTTTCGGAGGCATAAAGATATTTTTCAAGCACTGCTCGACCCTTAAGCCCCAGATAATAGGTTGTGCAAGAGCCCAAAAAATTCCCTATGGTCGCGACTATGACCACGGCAAAAGGGTTAAAGCCTTGGTAAAGCAGCGCTACCATGAGGGGCTCTGAGCCGAGGGGGAGGATTGTGGCAGCCAGAAAACTGAAGATGAAGAGGTTGAGGTATCCATATCTGGCCAAATGGGAAGTAAGAATTGAGAGAAGAAGTTCGAGCATTAACATAGAAAAAGAAAATTAAAAGGATTTAATAGTTTTGCAGGTTGAGCCGGTAAATTGAGAAATTTCTGCGCTTAATCATCAAGCATTTTTTTATAGAGCACAAACCAAGGGTTATCCAAAAAACCAATAATGTTCTTGCTTATAAGTTGCCCAATGAGAAGAGGCATGACCGGCAGAGGTCCCCCGTAAAAAGCGATAACGACAAAAATCAGGGAGTCAAGACTCAGGCTCACCAAATCGCTTGCTCCAGAGCGAAGCCAAACATAGGGATTGAGTACGGTTCCGTGTCTGAATTGTTTTTCTTTTTCAGCAAAACGCTTTTTAAGGCTTGCAAAAACCCAAGCATCCAGATTTGAGCAGACCAGAAAGGTAATCCAGCTTGCAATGGTGATTCTTATACTCAGACCAAAAAGACTCATCCAGGCTTCATCCAGCTCGAAGAAAGGGGCCGGGGAAAGCGAGGAGACCATGCCTACCAAAAGCACAAAAAGCACTTGGGTCACAAAGGCAATGAGAATGGAATGATGGGTTTTTCGTTCCCCGTAGACTTCATTGATCATGTCTACAACTTGGGCTATGAAAGGATAGACAAAGACTGCGGCTGGGGAAAAGAAAGTCTGAAACCCTAGATCAAACTCGATTATGCGAGTCGCAAGAACTTGGGAAGCAAGTAGATACACAACATAAAAAGCGGTGAGAATAACATAGCCATATTCGGGAAGTTTTTTAATTACATATACAGCACCTAAAGTGGCAATTGTAAGGCTGACAACCCAGTATAACCAGACTAACATTTTTATCACAACCTGAAGAGGGGACCTTTTAAGAGGACCCTTAAAAAGCTCTTCATTAAAAAGGTTCTTCATTAAAAAAGCTCTGTTCCAAACAAGAATAAAAAGAATAATATTTGTATAATTATTGTAGATTATTGTAGATTATTGTAAATAATAGCTCTCATTTTCCCAAAAAAGAATAGGAGCTATTAAAAACCAAAAAACCACTAAAAAGAAAAACGGCTGAGAAAGCCGTTTTGATTCATTCTAACTTGAAATCCCCATATTTGTTGATGTGGGCTGCAAGGCCGCCATCGCTAAGGATTTTGATCATTATGTCGGGAAGCGGGGAGAAAGTAAGCTCAATTCCCTTAGTAACATCCTTGATCACGCCGGCCGAAAGGTCAATTTCAAGTTCATCTTCATCCTCGATTTGGTCGGTATCGCAGATAAGGACTGGAAGTCCCACATTGATTGCGTTTCTATAGAAAATTCTTGCGAAGGATTTAGCTAGAACGGCTCCAACGCCCGAAAGCTTGATAATTGTAGGGGCATGTTCGCGACTTGAACCAAGCCCGAAATTTCTTCCGCCCACCACAAAATCGCCTTTCCTAACTTTATTTGGAAACTCGGGATCGGCATCTTCAAGAACATGTTTGGCAAGTTCGGGAAGGTTGGTTCGGAGATGGAAAAGACGCCCAGGGGCGATATGATCCGTGCTTATCCCGTCTCCGAATTTCCAGGCTTTGCCCTTAAGCTCGGATTCCATTTAGAGCACCTCCCTTGGATCGGTAATTTCCCCTTTTATGGCCGAAATCGCGGCAGTTGCAGGAGAAGCAAGGTAGATAAAACCCTTTGTGTTTCCCATTCGACCTTGGAAATTTCTATTCTGAGTTGAAAGGCAAGCTTCTCCATCTCCTAAAATTCCCTGGTGTACCCCCACACAGGGCCCACATCCAGGAGCCATAACGGCTGCACCAGCTCTTATGAATGTCTCGATATAGCCTGCAGCAAGGGCATCAAGATAAACATCTTTTGAGGCCGGCACCACGATCAGACGAGTATCAGGATGTCGAACTTTGCCTTCCAGGAGTTTTGCGGCAATGGCCAAATCCGAAAGTCTTCCGTTTGTACAGGTTCCAATAAAGACCTGATCAAGCTTTGTGCCTGCAAGTTCGGCTGCAGTTGATGTGTTGTCTACAGTGTGAGGAGCTGAGACCATTGGCTCGATTTCAGAGGCATCAATTTCAATAAGCTCTTCGTAGACTGCATCCTCATCAGGAGCAATTGCCCTGAATTTTTTTCCGCGCCCGCGGGATTCCAAAAAGGCTTTTGTAGTCTCATCAGCTTCAATAAGCCCAGTTTTTGCTCCGGCTTCCACAGCCATATTCGAAAGGGTAAAACGGTCAGACATTGACATCTTCTTTATGGTTTCGCCTCCGAATTCAAGAGCTTTGTAGGTAGCCCCATCAGCTGTGATTTTTCCAATCAAATAGAGGATAAGGTCTTTTGCATAGACCCCTTCCTTAAATTCCCCGTTTACATTGATCCTAATGGTTTCTGGAACCCTAAGCCAAGTCTTTCCAAGAGCAATTCCCACCGCAACATCGGTAGATCCCATACCAGTTGCAAAGGCTCCAAGAGCTCCGGAAGTGCAGGTATGAGAGTCAGCTCCGATTAGAATGTCTCCAGGGTTAACATAACTTTCTACCAGCCGCTGATGGCAGACTCCGGTTCCAATCTCGGAGAGGTCTACGCCGGTTTTTTTGGCAAAATCCCGAAGGATTTTGTGGGCGTTTGAAAGGTCCTTGTGGGGACTTGGAGCTGCGTGGTCGATGAAAAGGACTGTTCTTTCCGGGTTTTTGGCCTGGATGAGGTTCATCTTTTCAAGTTGCTGCACTGCAAGCGGCCCGGTTCCGTCCTGGACTGCGGCAACGTCTACCTTTGCGACTACAATATCGCCAGCGACAACGTCCCTGCCTGCGTGTTCACCAATAATTTTTTCTGCAATTGTCTTTCCCATTCGATCACTTCAAAAAAGGTATAATATTATAAACTTGTACCAATGATTCGCGTTTTTCAGGAAATCGGGCTCTTTTGAAGGGGACCTTTAAGATCAAGCTCGTTAAAAGCAACTTCCTGTGGAATCTCTGGGGAGTAAAGGGCTTTTCCTTATATGACTTTAACGGACTTTCAGGCTGCAAGCAGGCTAGATATTGGGTTAACAATTTGGCCTTTTTTTCCCCTTTTTCCTGCTTTTTTCCCTTTTGCAGCCTATCTCATTCAAAGCTTTTCGGTAAAAAAATCCGAGGTTCCAATAAATTTAAGATTAATGCCCAGCATCAAGATATCTATTTCAGCCTTTGCAATACCTTAATAATAAAGTTAAACTCCAATTTCCGGAGAGAATTACATGGAACTTGATGAAGTCATAATAACAAAAGCAATTGTTGAGGAGTACTCAAAAACTTTCCTTGAATACACGGATATTGACGTGGCCCTTGTAGGCGGAGGGCCTGCAAATCTTGTGGCTGCGAAGTATTTAGCCGAAGCCGGCGTAAAAGTTGCTCTTTATGAGCAGAAGCTTTCCCTTGGGGGAGGAATGTGGGCAGGAGGCATGATGTTTCCAAGAATCGTTGTGCAGGAAGAAGCCTGTCGCATCCTGGACGATTTTGAAATCCGATATAAAGAGTACGAAGAAGGCTATTACGTTGCAAACTCAATCGAATCCGTAGGAAAACTTATTGCAGGCGCCACCTCTGCTGGAGCTGAAATTTTTAATCTGGTTTCCTTTGAAGATGTCATGATCCGGGAAAATGACCGGGTTACTGGCATTGTTATTAACTGGGGCCCGGTAAGCGCACAGCGGCTCCATGTGGATCCTCTCATGGTCCGCACAAAACTTGTAATTGATGGGACCGGGCATGATGCGGTAGTTTGCAATACAATCCTTCGAAAGATTCCCAATGCAAAGCTTGGGGAATTTGGGGAACTTGGAGAAAAACCTATGTGGGCCGATGTAGGAGAGCGGCAGGTTGTAAACGCAACAAAAGAGATTTATCCAGGGTTGCTTGTTGCAGGTATGGCTGCAAATGCGGCAAGCCGAGCGCCCAGGATGGGGCCCGTCTTTGGAGGAATGCTCCTTTCCGGAGAAAAAGCCGCAAAACTGGCGCTTGAAAAGCTCGAAAAAAAATGATATAAAAATCTGAAATGTTTGGAAGTTTATATCCCTTCTGGAAGGAACTTCCAACAATTTCACCATAAAATTTATATATTAAAAATCCGTGTATAGGTTGCTTAAAACAGAAATGCCCACTCCGTGGCCGGGGTAGGGTAGAGGTCCATCCTGCAGCCCTGTGGAGGCTGCGACCCGAGTTCGATTCTCGGTCCCGGCCCCATATTCTTTCGAATTCTTTTCTAAATTTTAAAGTTAAGGCTTTAGCTGAATTTAGGTAAACTCTTTTTAATAGAATTGGATCTCTATATGGAATTTTGTTTGGAGGTTCAAATTTACAACTATATATAATATAATTAGTATAATTGGGAAAGCGGAACCTGATTTCTTTTTTTGGCAATATTGTAAACAGATATTAAAATCTCTAACTAAGGGGTTCGAGCTTTTTTATAAGCTTCAAGGGACATATTTCTCTTGAAGCGAGTAATATGTTAACCATTTATAATCCAACCAAAAGCTTAATTAGAACAAAAAATCATTATAATTATGGATATAAATCTCAAAAAATCTAAGAGAGCTTTCAAGCTTTGATAAAGACTGTAAAGCTTGAGAAGTTTGAAGTCCACAAAAGAATTCTACTTGAGTTCGACTTGAGTTCTGCTTGGAGAGATTTTTAGAGATTATACCCTCTATGCTTACGTTGCATTAAAAATCGTAAGGAGATACCTGAAATGCCAGCAAAGTTCCAGAAAAGAGATGCAGAGAGGAAAGGAGACAAAAAGCAATACGAACTGGAGCAAAAATTAATAAAAGAGATCGTACATGAAATTCAGGTAGGTGGCGGTGAAGCAACAAAGTGAGCAAAAAGGTGCAATTAAGAATCCAGGCGGAAAAGGTCTCGGAGCAGGCTGTGGAAGTTGCTGAGAATAGTACTTACGAAGACCTGCTAGGCTTATTAAATATAAACCCTGAGACAGTCCTTGTGTTTAAGGAAGGAAATTCCGTACCTCTGGACGGAATCGTAAATTCTGAAAAACTAACGATCTTAAAAGTTGTAGCTGGGGCCTGAAATTCAGCAAAATTTACCCCTTAAAACAACATTTTTCTTTTTTGAGATTCCATCTTGAATTGGAATATGAAAAAAAATCCATATTAAAAAAATAGAAGAAATCAAAAAAGGCTAAGCAATATAATTTTTAAAATATTTTTCCATAACAGCCCTTTCTAGAAAAGTTGGCTGCTATGGAAGCATTGCGGAAAGGATTCCGAGCTTTTACTTGGAGTCCAGAGGTACCTTCTTGCTCATGACCTTTAACTTTTTGATTGCGGAAATTGTGGCCTGAGACTCTTTATATATTTTGTCCTCGTAGTAGCTTATGATCTCATCAACCGGAGCCGCAAGGGAATAAATCTTAATCGGGCGGCCTTTTCCAGGTTTCTTTTCAGAGCGCACGTGCACCCAGGACTGATTCCGCATCAACCTCATTGCAAGGCTGACTTCAGGTTGCCTGAGCCCCGTACTTATTTCAATTTCGCGGGATGAGGCTTCGTCAACATTCATAAGATATGCCATTGTTGTGGCTACATTTCTTGACATCCCAAGATTCCTTAACGTTTCAATGAAGATGTGGTCATTTTCGTCCAACACCTTTACTTCATAGTCTTTCATGATAACCCCTATTCAAATATATTTCTTCAATAAACAAGGCTTAGCTGAAAAATATCCGGGTAATTATTCTTGAACTTTAAGTTATGGGAATTTAATTACCTAATAGATAAATTTTCAAAGCCACGTACCTTTTTAATAGTTTATTTACTTTTTTATATTTAAAAAGTAATCGCAATTGTTTTGCGATGTTTTTGACTCAAATACCCATTTTTTACAATCAATTGGACTAATCCCCGTTTTGAATCCAAAAGCCGGTCAGGAAAACCATTTTATTATATTTTTACGACCGGAATTTAAAGCCCCGTTTTATTCTAATAATTGGACTAAAAGCATAGGTTTAAAACTTAAAACCTATATCCGCATATAATTAGAAGGTTATTCAACTCCAGATAATAATTACGTGTTCATACTATTTAAAGTTGTATATATTAACAAGGAATTTAAAACTTCGTTTCTTTGCGAACTTTTTTTTATCCAAGAAGAGCTCAAAACTAGATAGCAAGCTTATTTCTGAAAATTCAGCTAAAAAATATAACACCCATACTTATTAAACATGTACAAAAAGATAGAAGTTAAAAAATTATAGTAATCCAAGAATTAATAAAGGAAATTAATCCTCGGTCCAATAATGTCTTAGCAAGAGCCCTGTACTTGAAATAAGCAAGCCACTTAGGAAAAACGCAATTACTTTTCCTTGTGAGGTAAAATCTTGCCAAGAGTGAACCGAGGCCCAAAGCCCACTTCTTGTCACAAAGGTCGAACTTATTACGAGGATAAAAGACCCTATGGCAAGGAAAGGAAGAAGAAAACGATATTCTCCAGCGTCAGCTCTGAGTTTTGCATGTAGATAGGCAGTTGCACTAAGCCAAGGAATAAGCGAAGACGTTTCTACAGGATCCCAGCTCCAGTACCAAGCCCCCCAGCCAAGCACCTCATAAGCCCAAAAACCGCCAAACCCTATTCCTAAAGTTAAGAAAAACCATGAAACGCGCATCCAGGAATTAGAAAGCTCAAGCCAGCGTTTGTCTCCGAGCATAAGCCCTGCAAAAGCCGCAGAAAATGGCAAGGTAAAGGCAGCATATCCCAAAAAAAGAACTGGAGGATGAATTGCCATCCAGGGGTTTCGAAGAAGAGGATTCATCCCCTGCCCATAGGGCACAACAAAAACTTCGACAAAAGGATTCCAATTTGTACTCTCCACAACTCCGGAAGGGGTTAAATAATATGTGGAAAAGGGATTTTTCAGAAGCAAAAGCAAAAGGAATATAGAGGCAATTGTAAGCGCTACTCCCCGTGTAAGATTCAAAAGTTCTGTATCCTTTAAAATTATTCCAGTTTTGCCTTTGCGAATCAGAATTAACATAAGAAATATAAAACAAGTCCAGAGGAGAAACGAGCCTTCTTCGCCTGCCCAAAGAGCTGAAAACCGATAATACCAAGCCAGATCGGCGCTCGAATGCTGAAATACGTACACATAAGCCGTTTTGGCCCAAAGCACATAAAGAGTAAGCAGAAATGTTGCAGCCAAAACAGTAATTCCACAAGCAAATTCAAGTTTTTCGGAAAGAGCTTTGAATTTTCGGCCCTGAGCTTTGGATTGTCTTTTAAAGTATCCGGCAAAAGCACTTCCAGCAGCCAAACTCCCCATCAAAAAAGCTGCCCAGATTAAAATCATTCCTATATTCATACACTCACCTTTTTTTCTTTTCAGAAACCCGCTTTTTCAAAACTTTTCCAGAAACAGAATCAGAAAGAATGAGGAGGATAATTCCTATTGCCATCAGATAAAACCCGCCCCAAAGACAAGTCATAAAAGGCACTTTCCGGACATAAAGCTCCACAGAGAGGTTTTTAGGATCCACGGCTTTAGGAGCTATGAACAATTCATCAAGCAGCCCCCTTCGGATATAGGTTTCGGTGTAGGCTTGTTGCCACTTAAAATCGCTTATATATTTTACCTCTCCTTTTTCAAGAAGCCAATTTCCCCTAAAAACCTCAAACTTAATCGTACTCACATAAGCCGAACCCAAATGCTTTCCAAAAGCTTTTCCTTCCAGCCCAGAAGAGATATCCGTAACTTTGATATCATAGCCCATGGACTCAAAGTTCCCAATTTCTCCAACAGTTATTACAGCCGATGCTTCCTGATTCATATTTGTACTGAAAAGAATTCCCACAAGCAGCAAGACCACCCCAAGGTGGATTATGTGAGAACTTGCTTTGCGGACGGTTTGAAGAAAGCTTGAGCCCTTAGAAGAAAGTAGCCTGTAGACAACCGCAAATAAAGCTACTGCAAGGAGGGGAAAGGCTATATCAACGACTGGATTTGAAAAAGGGGAGAGGAAAAAGGAAAGGCCCGAAGCAAAACAGCCCAAAGCTAAGAGCCCAAAGCTTTCTTTTTTCCCCATAATTCCTTGCATCAAACAGAAAGCCAGAAGGCCTACAAGAGCAAGCGTAGGAAGGGCCGCTCGCTTATTAAAATAAGCTTCGTCTAAAAGAAGCTTTTCTCCAGTGGCAAGCCTAAGGATAAAAGGGGTCAAAAGCCCCATGCACAGTATAGCTGCAAGTAGCAGCAGGACTAGCACCGTAGCAAACAAGGAATTTCGGGCCGTAAGCAGCTCTTTTAGTTTTTTCATGCTTTTCCCACCGGAAGGATAAATAGCTAATTCGGAAATTGGAAATTCTTCGAAAGCAAATCCACAAAAGAATTGCTGAGCGATTATTTAAGTATGCCCAAAAAAGCAGATGTTTTGGATTTTTCCAGGGCAAAATCTGGAATTTTTTTATTTTTCCGAAGAATTTAGAAATTTCTTACTTGAAAGTTTTTTGCAAAAGCAAGCTGAAAAAATACATACAAAAAGCTAAGAATGATAAGCTTGTGGAAGGATACAAAAAACTCCTGCCCGTTTATTCGGGCCATATTATAAATATAAGAATACGGGTTGATAGCACGATAGAATTTATAATAAAAGCAATCTGGCTAATGCTTCCGGCCTACCTTCCAAATCCCTTTGCAGCTTTATTGGGAGGAGGAAAAGCAATTGATGGAGGCCGGACTCTCGCGGATGGGCAAAGGCTTTTAGGAGACGGAAAAACTTGGAGAGGGCTTTTTGCAGGTGTTTTTTTCGGACTTTTAGCAGGCTGAATTCAGATCTGGTTGAGTGGCAGGGGCTTTGAGATTCTGGGCTTGCAAATGCCGGCTTTTGGCCCGGATTTCAGAAGCGCTTTTAAAGTTGTCTTTGCCCTTGCCTCAGGAGCCCTTTTTGGAGATATGTTCATGAGCTTCTTTAAACGCCGCCTAGGCTTCAAACGAGGAGCCCCTTTACCTGTAGTCGACCAGCTTGACTTTGTACTCGGGGCCTGGGGCTTTACCTACCTTGTGGCTCCTGCCTGGTTTATGGAGAATTTTTCCTTCTGGATTCTCCTAAGCGTGATAATAATAACTCCACTTCTTCATGTTGCAACAAATGTAATCGCTTACCTGATTGGAGTTAAAAAAGAGCCCTGGTAAGAGGGCTAAAAAAGCCTGAGCCAACTTGGGGTTTCAGAGAATAAAAGCTAAGGGAAGCCGAGATAAATACACAAAAAAAATGGTGAAAATATGGCCGCAGAAATATCCGAATCAGAAATATTAGAGGCACAGAAAAAAGAATTAATTGAGGCTCTTAAAGCCTGTGGAGCCGTTCGCTACGGGAATTTTACTCTGGCTTCTGGAAAAAAGAGCAAGTACTACATCGATATTAAAAAGGCAAGTACGGATCCAAAAACCCTAAAACTTATTGCGGAGCAGGCCGCTTTCCGTATAAAGGATACGGAAGCTGGAATGGTTGCAGGAGTAGAACTTGGAGGAGTGCCGCTGGCAACTGCAGTTTCTCTGGAAACGGGCCTTCCTTTGCTTCTGGTCCGAAAAGCCGTAAAAGCATATGGTACAAAGGGTCGCTTTGTAGGGGAATTAAAGCCTGAACTAAAAATAATCCTTCTCGAAGATGTAACCACAAGCGGCGGTTCGGTAAAAGAGGCCGTAGAAGCCGTCCAAGCTGCAGGAGGCAGCGTTTTGGGAGTGATCACTGTTGTGGATCGGGAAGCTGAGGCTGCAGAAAACCTCAAATCCCTCGGAGTAGAGCTTATTCCCCTGGTTCGAGCAGGGGATCTGCTTTAAAAAGCAGGTTATTAAAATAGTTATAAATTCTATAAATTCTTGAACTGAAAGGAATTAAGCTGGAAAAAACGAAATTACAAAACAATTTGTAATACTTTTTATAGCAGGCAGCGTTAAAGCCCCTGAGGCTTTAGCTCAGGGGATGTAAGCGTCAATTTATGATGAATAATATACTAATTTTCGGATAACTTTTGACAAGTAAATATACATGATCCAAATCATATTCCATTTCGAGAATTTCAAAATCTGAATTAGATGCAACATCGGCAGCATCGAATAGAACCTCCCTCAATTCCCCCTCAAGATTATTTAGTGCACTCTTTTTGAATTTGCATACCAAAATAACATGGTAAACCAATAGGAATTTGCTATGATTCTGTCTTTCATATTTCATCAATTATACTTTTAACATTAATTATAAATACTGTTAATATTAATTGTATGTTGTATGTTGTATGTTGAAAGCCTCCAAGTTCAGGCTGTATCCAAATAAAGAGCAAGAAGAATTGTTCTTAAAGCATATTGGGGCTTGTAGGTTCACCTATAATTGGGCGCTGGAAAATAAACTCAA
>JAQUFK010000013.1:0-4862 GCA_028684695.1 Methanosarcinaceae archaeon
ATGACCATTTCCTACAAAAACCTCCCCCTGAGAATGATTGAGATGACTCGTTACAGTTTCAGAAAGGAACAGCGAGGAGAACTCGTTGGGCTTCGAAGACTCAGGGCTTTTACCATGCCTGATATGCACTCGCTCTGTGCAGATATGGATCAAGCCACAGCCCAGTTCATGCAGCAATATGAACTTTGTATTTCTGTGCTTGAAAATATTGGAATCCATGTCAAGGACTACGAGGTTGCAATCCGCTTTACAAAGGACTTTTATGAGGCAAACCGAGAACTTATCACTACCATGGTAGAGACCGTGAACAAGCCCGTACTTGTGGAAATGTGGGATACCCGATTCTTCTATTTCGTGCTTAAATTCGAGTTTAACTTCGTAGACGCTTTGGCAAAGGCAAGTGCGCTTTCCACAGTGCAAATCGATGTCGAAAACGCTGAGCGTTATGATATATCCTATATAAGCTCCGAAGGCAAAGCCTTGCGCCCAACTGTTCTTCACTGCTCTCCGAGCGGGGCAATTGAGCGCTGCATTTATGCCCTGCTTGAAAAGGCTGCCATGGAAACTGAGGCAGGAAAAGTACCCATGCTTCCGGTTTGGCTCTCTCCTACCCAGGTTCGGCTTATTACGGTTTCTGAGGCTCAGCTTCCCTTTGCCGAAGAAGTTGCGGAAAAACTTGCCTGTAGGGTGGATATTGACGACCGTGACATGTCGCTTGGGAAGAAAATCCGGGATGCGGGGAGGGAATGGATTCCCTATGTTGTTGTAATTGGAGATCGGGAAGTTGAAGAAGGCACAATCAATGTGACTATCCGGGCCGAATCCGAACAAAAAAAGCCAAAGAAAGTCCAAATAGCGCCTGAAGAGCTAAACGAAAGGATAAAAGCTGAAATCAAAGGCAAACCCTATAAGAGCTTACCGCTTGCAAAGTATGTCTCTGCAAGGCCGAAATTTATCTGAGTGCTGGCTTGCAGCCATTAAGGAATAAAGGTTAGGAGTAAAGGTTTAGTGTTACTTACCCGAATTTCGGGTTCCTTTACGGATTTCTTTTCGGAGCCTGCTTGCAGCTTTCCAAATTTAGCAGCAGAAGGATCCGAAAAAACTTTGATTTTTTCGTTGCAAGCTAAAAAACAGCTAGAGATAAAGTTTTAGAAGTTCAGGGCAAAGTAACTAAAAATTCAGAATCAGACTCAATTTCAGGAATATCTGATTAAAAGAGAAGGGATAAAAGGGGAAGGAGGCGGCAAAGCTCTTCCGCTCTTTTTTTGGATTAATCAACACAATTTATATATTAGCAAAATCCATATTATTGAATACCCGGTTTCTTCTGCCCGAAAGTATCGGATGGAACTGGCTTGTACCTCAAGCCCACCAAGGGGCTTTCAGAACCAGAATTTTTGGAAAGATTGCGGGGGATATTTTTTAAGTGTTCCCGGATAAACCGGTATTCTTTTCCGTTTTTGAATCTCCATTTTCGAATTTCTGCTTAGAAATTTTTTAAGATTAGAATTTCGGATTATAGGATTTTCAATTTAGATTAAAAATTTCTAATTTAGAATTTTTAAAGATAAGCTATCATTATAAAAATTATTTTCGAACCGCCTCCACAAATAGTTCCACGAGAGGACCTTGATTTTAAAAGATCTGGGGCAGGATTCAAATGACAATTTCAGGACAGGAAGCATTAATTACAGAAAATATAGATTTAGAAAGCGTTGAGCTGGCTCCTCTAAGAGCAGATAAACAAAAAATATTTGAAGCTCTACTGCGATATTTTGAAAGCCGAAGAGAAGGCTACATCAAAGTTCCAACTGGTTGGGGAAAAACCTTTCTTTCCAAGCACATTATGAGAGAATATTATAGGGAAGGTAAATTTGTTCTCTTTTTGGTTTCCATGAATAATCCCCTTCTGAGCCAGACTTATTTTGATCAGAAAAAAAATGCCCCTCTTTTTCCAAACAGTTCGATTCTTTCTTCGGAATATAGGGTGGATAAGGACGAGTTAGCGGAACATTTGAAAAACAGACCAGAGGGCGAAGGTTTTGTGCTCTTTGCGTCCCTTCAGACTGTACTCGGAAAGAAAAATGCTCTGATAAAGGAACTTGTTTTAGAGCAGGCTGACCTTGTGGTAGTATATGAAATTCATAATTTCATCAACAATAAAGGCAATGATTTTCTCAATGAATTTGGGGAAAAAACAAGGCTTTTTGGAATGACGGCCACCCCCTTTCAGGGAGTTGTAGGAAGCGTCAAATTCGTAGACGAGATCTCAGGGGACATGCGAGAAGTCTATGAAAAGACTCTCCCTGAGTGTATTTTGGACGGCGAACTTGCGGATCTGAAATATACGATAACGGAAAGCAACCAGGACATCTTAGATGTTTTTGATTTTGAAAAAGGGCTTTCAGAACTTGATCGTACAGACCTTTTTCTGGATTGTAGCAGTGTGGCTAGAATAAAACAAGTGGTCCGGAGGACTCAGCTTGCAAAGGATATTTATGAAGCGAAAATAAAAGCCGATCGGGCTAAAACCCTTGTCTTTTGTGCCCCGGTCCGAAAACAGGTTTATGGACTGGGAGCCGACAAAAAGAAAATTAACGCTTTTCATGCAAAACTTGCAGCTGCCCTTTTTAATGGTGACCTTTCAGCTGAGGAATTTGAAAATGATCCGGAGCCTGCTTTTCCCCTCCAGTTTGAAAACTATACTGAAGCTGGGGGTTTTAGAGAAGCGGCCTATATCTCCTCTGAACTTCCAAAAGCTGAGCAGCAAGCTTTGCTTGAAGCTTTCAAGGAAGTTGGAAAACCTCCTTTTGTCCTCTGTACTGTAGGAATGCTCATCGAAGGTTTTGATTTCCCAGCACTTGAAAACCTGTTACTCCTGCGACCTACTCTGAGTATGAGACTTTTTGAGCAGCAGCTTGGAAGGGTTATTCGCCTTTCAAAAGCTACAGGAAAAACAAAAGGCCGGGTTTTTGAAATCTCGGATAATTTTAATTCTTTGTATGAACGTTTCGGAGACAATGTCTTTGGGAATCGAAAAATAGAGCAGATTCAGATGCTCCA
Organism: Methanosarcinaceae archaeon; assembly: GCA_028684695.1. Taxonomy (GTDB): domain Archaea; phylum Halobacteriota; class Methanosarcinia; order Methanosarcinales; family Methanosarcinaceae; genus JAQVBP01. The sequence continues at coordinate 3,064 of JAQUFK010000013.1, forward strand.
GCCTGAAATTAAATTGGAAGAGCTTTTTTCCGAAGGAGATTCCTCCAAAACCATTCGGGCGCTAAAATCCGGAAAAATCAAAATAAGCAAGCTTGATTTAATCTCCCGTAAAAAGGAAGGGGAAAGGCCTAGAGAAATTCCAGTCAGGCTACCTCCTACGACTCTCAGAGCCAGATATTTTTCCCAGCTCCTTGGCCTGACCGAAGCAAAGGATGTAGGGCTTTTTGAAAGGGAAAAGCGAGAACTCATGCGCTCAGCTCTACGTTTCAGAGTAAGAGGCGCAGAAGATGCGGCTGAAATTGCCAAACTTACAATACTTGCGAACAAACTTAAGCGGGAGGCCTACGAGGATCGCCGGCTGAAGGATAACTCAAGGAGATACAAGCCCAAAGTTTTTGGAGAAGTTGAATGGCTTTTGAAACTGCGGGCTCTTAATTCCCTGAAATACGAGTGCCTGCACCTTCCTTTACAGGAAAAGAATAAAGCTTTGAAGCTTTTGGGTTTTGAGCCAGATTTCAGACAGATCGATAGTTTCCGGGCAAAGTGCCTGAAAAGGGGATCAGCTCAGAAAACCCTTCCCGAACTTATAAAGGTTCTGGCGTTTGTAAGTCGGCTTTCTTCGGAGGAGACGTATCAATTTCTTGAGAAAAAGAAAAAAGACCAATGGAAGCGGGAATTATCTCCTGCTGTTTATTGGGGTTCCTGTTTCATTGAGGACTCCCCAGAAATAAGAGAACTTTTTGAGTCTACTGAATGGGATAGACAAGTAAAAAATCTGATCAAATAAAAATAAAACCCAGAAGTGGAAATCGATATAAACCGCTCATAAAATTCCTTTTGAATTCTGAACCTCGAGTGCTGGCCGGAAAAACCCAAAAACTTTTATAATTTGGAAAAACGAGTTAGGCTGGATGAGCTTGAGAGACGAGATGAGAGGCAAGGTCGAGACTTTTCTTCTAGACCTTGTCCCAAAACATTTTGATGTCATTGGAGACGTTGCCGTAATTAGGCTCCCAAAAGAGCTTGAAGCTTACGAAAAGGAGATTGCTGTAACCCTTGTTTCAAAACGAAAAAATATAAAAACCGTGCTTAAAAAAGTGAGCAAACTAGAAGGGAAACATAGAGTTGCAGAGTTTGAAAACCTCTGGGGTTCTTCTTCAAAAACCCTACATAGAGAAAACGGCTACATTTATGAACTGGATGTGAAATCCGTCTTTTTTAATCCCCGCTTGTACTCGGAAAGAGCAAGGGTTGCAGCAAGGGTTTTGCCCTCAGAAAAGGTCTTAATCCCTTTTGCAGGAATCGGGCCTTTCGTGCTTCCCGTAGCCGGTAAAGCTGCAAAAGTTCTTGCCCTTGAGCTTAACCCCGAAGCTTGTGCCTTTTTGCAAAAAAACCTTCAGCGAAACCGGCTTGAAGCCAAAGTTTCCCTTTTAATGGCCGATGCAACCACTCTTCCCGGCCTTTTGAAGGGCGGAAGGGAAAAGAAAGAAAATAGAATTCTGGAGCCCGAAAAACCAGGCTTTGAGTTTGATAGAGCGATTGTTCCAACCCCTTATGGTTTGGATAATTTTCTCGGCAAAGTGTCCCAGTGTATAAAAAGCGGAGGATTCATCCATTTTTACACCTTCAAACCAGCTGAAGAGATTCCAGCTCTAATAAAAGAATACAAAAATATGGGATTTGAGGTAGATTTCTTTCGGCGCTGCGGAAATGTCGCCCCTGGAATAAGCCGCTGGGTATTTGATTTACAAAAGCTTGCTTAAGCCTTAGAAGGGTTTTTTGAAGCCTTTAATTAAAAA
>JAQUFK010000013.1:4962-21361 GCA_028684695.1 Methanosarcinaceae archaeon
ATATTATATTATATTATATTATCAGAAATCTTAATGTAGTATAAAAGATCCAATAGTAATTGTTTACTTGTATAATACTCACTCTCAGACTTCTACTAAATATTATAACAAGTTAAATTCAGAATTCATTTTGGGATTTTTATGGGCAGAGGACGAGGAAGAAACCGGACCGGTAATTTTAGAAATTATCCTAAGCGAGCTCCGCAAACCTTTTTCCCAAGCACTTTGGGAGGCAGAAGTTCCCTTTTAGGGATTCTACTGGTAATTATGCTAGCTGTTGGCCTCTGTTTCCTCCTAAGGATTGTAATACCTTTTATCTGGGGCTTCTTTTTAATTGTTCTTTTGCTATTAGGCCTGAGATATGTCTTGAAATTCTAATTCCCAGAATCATGGAAAAATTGTGTAAGTGAAGGAAAAGTAAAAGGAAAGTAAAAAGAGGAAAAAGTAAAAGGGTATTTAAAGGGCGAAGTTTTAAACCCTTTATTCCGAATTACTATTTTCAAAATTAAATAATTATTTAAAAAGGTTTTATTTAATTCTCTCTTTGGATTAATTCTTTTTTAGGTACTCATCAATGGCCTTTGCCGCCTTTTTTCCGGCCTCCATAGCACTTATTACGGTTGCAGCTCCTGTAACCACATCTCCTCCTGCAAAAACTCCGGGCTTTGAGGTTGCTCCAGACTCAGCTTCGGCAATAACTGTGCCTTTTTTGTGCTGTGAAAGCCCTTTAGAACCTTTGAAAATAAGAGGGTTTGGAGAAGTGCCTATAGCAATTATTACAACCTCAGCTTCAAGGCTAAACTCAGAGCCTTCAATTGGAACAGGACTTCTTCGCCCGGACTCGTCAGGAGCTCCAAGTTCCATTTTTATACACTCGACCCCTTTTACATTAAACTGCTCATCTCCTAAAACACGAATCGGATTTGAAAGAAGCCTAAAGCTTATTCCTTCTTCTTTGGCGTGTTTGATTTCTTCCCTGCGGGCAGGCATTTCCTCTTCTCCGCGGCGATAAACAACGTCTACCTCTTCAGCTCCAAGCCGCAGGGCCGCGCGGGCAGAATCCATTGCAACATTTCCGCCACCTACGACTACGACCTTTTTGCCCATTTTTATCAGGGTATCGTATTCAGGATCATAGGCTTTCATAAGGTTTACTCGAGTCAGAAACTCGTTTGCGGAATAGACGCCATTGAGGTTTTCGCCTTCAATTCCCATAAAACGCGGAAGGCCTGCTCCGGTACCTAAAAAGACTGCATCAAATTCCTCTGCCAGAGCATCGAGTGTCTTAACCCTTCCAATAATGTAGTTGGGTTTAAGCTCGACTCCAAGACTTTTTATGTATTCTACTTCCTCTTGCACTATAGCCTTTGGAAGCCTGAATTCTGGGATTCCATAACTCAAAACCCCACCGGCTTTGTGTAGGGATTCGAAAATTGTGACTTTGTAGCCAAGTTTTGCAAGATCCGCTGCAGCCGTCAATCCAGCTGGACCCGAGCCTACAATTGCAACCTTCTTTTCGCTTGCAACTTCAGAGATAATTGCTTTTTCAGAAACATTTCCTCCCTTTCCGCGCTCGTAATCAGCACAAAAACGCTCAAGGCGCCCGATTGCCACGGGTTCGCCTTTTTTGCCCAGTACACAGCGGGCTTCGCACTGGGTTTCCTGAGGACAGACCCGACCACAGATTGCAGGAAGCGCGTTTGTAGCCTTGATTTTTTCAATTGCCCCTTTGAAAGCTTCCTCTGTAAGAAGCTTGATAAAACCCGGAATATCTACGTTTACAGGACAGCCTTCCACACACTTGGGCTCTTTGCAATTAAGACAGCGGGAAGCTTCGGCAAGAGCGGCTTCCTTCGAATAACCAAGAGCAACCTCCTCAAAATTATTTATTCTTTCCCCGGCAGGCTGTTCGGGCATAGGGATTCTAGTTTTGGGTTTACTTTTTTCACTCATCTTTTTGTCCTCCCTTAATGCAGTCCACACTTGCACTTGTGCTCGTATTTTTCCTTGGCTGCCGTTTCTTCCTCCCGATACATGGAAAGCCGATTCATAAGTTCTACGAAATCAACTTTGCGGGCGTCAAACTCAGGCCCGTCTACACAGGTAAACTTCGTCTCCCCATCAACTGTTACCCTGCAGCCGCCGCACATGCCGGTCCCATCGACCATAATGGTGTTCAAGCTAACCAGAATTTCAACATCATAGGGAGCTGCAACCCCTGCGCCTACTTTCATCATGATAGGAGGACCTACAATTACAACCCGATCAACCTTTTCGTCGCTATCAAGGATCTCCTTCATAATATCGGTCACAAAACCATGGTGGCCTTTTGAGCCGTCATCTGTTGCGATATAAAGTTCGGAACATACTTCTCTCATTTCCTTTTCAAGAAGAAGCAGCTCTTTGTTTCGGGCTCCAATAATGGAGATGACTTTGTTTCCGGCAGCTGTGTAGGCTTTGGCTTGGGGGTAGATAGGAGCCACCCCTACGCCTCCTCCTACAAGAATTACAGTTCCTACTTTTCGGACATCGGAAGGGGTTCCAAGAGGACCTACAAAATCCTCTATAAAGCCCCCTGCAGAAAGGGTTGCAAGCTGCTTTGTGGTCTTTCCCATTTCCTGAAATATTACGGCAACAGTTCCGGTTTCCGGGTTAAAGTCCGCAATTGTGAGGGGAATTCGCTCTCCTTTTTCATCAATCCTTAGGATTATAAACTGCCCGGCTTTTGCAGCCTTTGCCACGTCAGGAGCATTGATTTCCATCCTGTGCACCGCAGGGGCAACTTCTTCTTTTTTTAGTATTTTATATGACATGGAATCACATCTTGAATTAAGGCATCCCTTATGGAATAACTCGATAAGTTTTAGCTTTTACGAATGCTGGACAAAAGTTTTAGTCGAATCCGAAGGCCTCTCAAGCCAAGGGGTTTTCTGCCAGAGAGGGTTATATAAAGGCTGATGGTTTATATATTCTCCCAAATAATTTTTCATTATATTGTCTCTCAGAGCTTCCTTTTTGAAACCTTTAATTCTGAAATCTGGATTTTAGGAGCCTTTAATTCTGAAATCTGATTTTCCGGAATTGAATCTAATTTTTTTATTTTTGGTTGCAAAAAAATAAATAAACCCAAAATCTATTATGGATAGGGGAAATTTTTCCCAGACTTTTAAAGCCTTTCGTATGGGAAAAAAGCTTCTGCTGAATTATTAGGAGGTTATCGAGATGGATGAAAAAAAAGAGGAAAGTAAAGAAGCAAAGCATACAAAAAAAGAAGTTCCAATTGTTGAGCCCATACATCCCAAGGATGAGAGAGGGGGCAAGAAAAGGTCTTTACTTGATACCTGCAGGTAAGCAGGGAGCCTTTATTTATTTTATATTTTTTATACCTACTAGAAGAACTCTTGATTTTGGATTTTTCTGCGTGTTCAGGGCTGATTACCAGTTGCTTTAGGCTGGCTGCCCGTTATAGTGTCGGTTCACGTATTCAAGCAGCTTGCTGCCTGTAAGTCTTTCACTTGAAGGGCCTATCCGGATAAAGAATTCCTCATCTCCTTTTGAAGGTTTTAGAAAGACTGCTTCATCGCTTTTCTGGCAAACAACTTCCATAACTTTTTTGCCGTTTACAGGCAGCAAGCGGTAGTCGATAAGAGGAGAATAAGCCAACCCTATACGCTGTTTTAGAAGCTGCTTGAAGTGGAGGAGGAATTTATCTTCGTTTAAAAAACCATCGGTTTCGATTCCAAGAATTCCCCCCTCGTTTGAAACCCCTACAAGAAGCACGCCTCCGTCAGTGTTTAGGTAGGCTACAATGGTTTTGAGGACAGCATGTTCGATTTCTTTATCGGGTTTGCCGGTCATAAGGTTCAGGCGCAACGTGGATTTGAATTCAAGCTTTTTACTCTCTCCTCTTCGGATAAGCTCCAGAAGGTAATCAGAATCATTGGCAAGCTTGATTGCCTCTCGAATAAGCTCGATTTTCTCTTCGATGTGGCTGATATCTTTTGGGTAGGCAGAAAGCCTGTGCTCGAAAATATTGAGCTGGGAGACCAATTCATCTATAAGACCTTTGAGTTTTAGGATTTCATCTTGGGTTTTTCGCTCAGGAAGGTAGAGCTTACTATGGATAAGGGCCTTGGTATCTACTGTCGGCACAAAAATAGCCACAGCACATTCTCCTTCTTCCTCACAAAAATGACTTCCTCTGCTCGCATCTTGGCCTCCGGAAGCAGGCCAAGCTTGCCGCCATATAAAACCTTGCTTTTCCCAAGTCATCCGAAGTTTCCGGCCCAGGGGTCCATTTAGAAAATCAACAAGATAGGCGGAATTTGCTTTTTCAGGATCCAGCACAAGCTGGACAAAGCCCTGAGGGTCTATTCGCTTTTCCAAAAAGGAGAGAAGCGAATCCGTTACATTGAAACTTTCGGAAAAAGGCAGATATAAAGCATTATCAAGTTCTTCAAAACCATCTCCTTCATATTTTCCAATATCTGGATAATTAATCTCCAGGGCAATTTCCGATAAGCTCATAGCTTTCAGCCCGTATTGGCTGCATAAAGTATCTATTTCTTTTTCAACCATAGGTGATCTTAAAGCCTGTTGAATGATTTTTCTGGCGAATGTTTGTTAAATTCTAATATAGTTATTTTCTTCACTTACATATAATATATTGGGATTCTTCCCTTGAGATTCAAAAAATTTTAAGTTTTACCAAGGCAACCTTGCTTTTCCTTGAAAAATTATTTATGTAATAAAATACACAGTAATGTACGATGTTGTAGATTGGGCCCAATAACTACGACATTCATTAAACTTCGAAAGAATTTTCCTCATAAAGTACCATGTATAAAATTTATACAAACGCCAGTAGAGAGGAGTATAAAATGGAGGCTTTAAAAGCATTTATAGGAAACTCGATAAGAGCAGGGCTGATAGTTTATGGCCTGTTACTCTTTTTGTTTCCTGTAGGTTGGTTAATTCTGCTTGGAACCCTTATAAAAAAACCAAGTATGGATAAAAGGTCTATTGAGGCAAAAATTCTCGGAGCAGAGCTTGAACTTTGAACTCCGTGAAAAAAACGGATCTCGGTTTTTGAAAAAATAACAGGAAGAACCAATAAAGAAACTAATTATGTTTCTGGCCAATATTTGCGCCAATGTCAGAAAATTGAAAACCGGTTCTAGAAGGGGTCGGAAACCAACAAAGAAACGGAAGTTTCTGGGAAACATTCTAAGAATCCCTTTCTTTCTTTCTTTCTTTCTTTTATGGGAATTACTCTTTTTCCCCTAACAGGACTATTTAAAAAAAGCTTGAATACGGGAATAAGATCCCGTATCCCAAGACTCAATTAAATTAAATTAAATTAAATTAAATTAAATTAAATTAAGATCTCTGCACTTAATTTTTCTCCATTTTGCTTCTGTCCTTCCTTTTCTTGACGTTCTTCTTTTGCTTTTTCTTCCGTAAAGGAAACAATAACTTCAGGCTCCTCATACCAGCGGTTCGGAAGGGTGTAAGCCAGCGTTTCACTGAAACTATCAGGCAGGAAGAACTTTGTACCCCGATCCTCAAGAGCCTCTACAAACCCTGGATCAAGAGCATCTAGTTTTGCTTTACATTCCGAAGCAGCTTCATATTTGCGAATACGATAGAGTGCAAAACGTTTATTGTAGAGCGCCGAAGCTGAATTTGGATCAATTGCAAGCGCTCTGTCATAGCAGGAAATAGCTTTTTCAATCTCCCCGTTTACGTTAAGAATAAAGCCCTTGTTGTACCAAGCCGTAATACAATCAGGCTTTAACATAAGGACCTTATCGTAGCAGGTCAGAGCTGCCTTATCACTGCTTACTTTATAGTAGGCTGCCCCCTTAAGGTACCAGGCAAGCACATTATTCGGATTGTATTTTAAAGCGTTATCATAGCAGCTTATGGCCTCAAGATAATTGCCCTGCAGGTAAAGCTCAAAACCCTTGAGATTATGGGCCTTAATATTTGCAGGTTCACGTTCCAGGATTTGATCATAGCAGACGATTGCCTCATCATAACGCCCGAGCTTATCTAGCACCGCCCCTTTTCTGAAAAGGATTGAAGAGTCAAAAGGTTTGAGCTTGAGGATTTTATCATAAGTTGCAATAGCAGCCTCTTTTTGCCCAACCTCTTCAAGTGCTCTTCCTTTTTCAGAAAGGGCTTCAAGGTTTGCAGGTTCGAGTTCAAGGACTTTATCATAACTCTTAACTGCGTCTGCATGTCTTTCAAGCTTTACAAGCGCTGTGGCTTTTAAAGTCCACACCTTAGGATTTTCCGGCTCAAGGGCAAGCAAACTATCATAACTTTCTATGGCTTCGGAAAACTTTCCAAGCTTTACAAAAGCTGAGGCCTTTTCGGAAAAAGCCTGAGTATTTTTCGGTTCAAGCTCAAGGACTTTATCATAGTATTCAAGGGCCTTTTCATAATTTCCCTGTTTTCCGACACTAGAAGCCAGATTCAGCCAAGTCGCAGCAGAGTTTGGCTCAAGCCTCAGGGCCTTTTGATAGGATTCGGAAGCCTTATCGTACATTCTCAGAGTTTCCTGAATCAAGCCTTTCTCAGCCCAGGCAGCAGTATTATTAGGGTTAATCAAAAGCACATTATTATAAGAATGAAGGGCTTCCTCATTCATTCCAAGTTTGCCTGAGGCTGAAGCTTTTCCATACCAGACTTTTTCGTATGCAAAATCGGGATCAAAATCCTCAAGGCTTGCAGGTTCAAAACGCAGGATTTTCTTATTTGCTCCCAGCTTATTGTACCCTAAAAGGTAATAAATAAGTCCTTTTTCCCGGAGGGTCTCTATAACCTCTATTTTGACCTCAGGCTCTTCAGATCCTGAAAATTCCTGGGTCTGAGCAGTCATTTCCAGAAATTCCTCTCCCTCCTTTAATTTAAGACGGGCTGGAGCATAATCAGGCTTTATCTTAAGAGCCTCTTTGTAACATTCAACAGCTTCAGGGTACCTTCTAAGCTGAGCCAAAGCAAGGCCTTTTTTATACCAAGCTCCTGCACTTCCAGGCTCTAAATCAAGGACATGGGTATAACATTCGACGGAATCTTTGTGTTTTCCGATTTTATCAAGAGTCAAAGCTTTACTGTACCAGACGAGGGTATAATTTTCATCTAGAGCAAGAGCTTTATCATAAGCTTTTATAGCAGTTTTATATTCTCCAAGCTTTTCAGAAACAGCTCCTTTTTTATACCAGGCCTGAGGAGCTTTGGAATCCTGCTTAAGGGCCTTTTCATAAGCTTCCAGAGCTTCAGGATAGTTCTCCAGCTGCTCTAAAAGCAGAGCTTTTCGGTACCAGATCACAGCGTGCTTTGAATCTTCTTCCAGTGCTTTGCTATAGCAATCGATTGCATTTTCATAATTATCAAGCTCTTCAAATGCCAGAGCTTTTTCATACCAGATCTCCCCAATTTCTGAAACAAAGGTATCAGGTTCTGGGTAGCAGATTGTTGTAGGTTCCTGGGCAAGGAGTTTTTCAAAAAGGGCATCCTCTCCTGAAGCTGCGCTTGCAAGAGCAATTTCAGGATCCAAAGCCTTTTCAAAACATTCAATTGCAGCCTCATTTTGCCCCAATTCTTTTAGAGCAGAACCTTTGCCATGCCAGGCCTCGGCATTTCCAGGATCATATTTTAGGATTTCCTCATAACACTGAATTGCTTCTTCGTATCTTGCAAGCTGTTCGAGATTTTGGCCTTTTTTCCGAAGAATCTCCAGGTTTGCAGGTTCTGAAAGCAAGACATTATCGTAAGCTTTTAGAGCCCCTTCGAAATTTCCAAGCCGATCAAGGAGAAGCCCTTTACCGACCCAAGCCTCAGTATATTCCGGAGCAAAGGAGATGGCCTTTTCATAGTATTCAAGAGCAGTTTCATTATTTTCCAGCAGATCATAATTTTTTCCTTGCTGATACCAGAAGGTGGCGTTGTCAGGAGTTATCCGAAGAGCGTTTTTAAAAGATTCAATTGCTTTTTCATGCTGCTCAAGTGCTTCATAAACCAGCCCCTTCATATACAGGGCTTTAGCACAAGTTGAAGAATATTGTAAAGCTTCGTCAAAAGCCAGTTTGGCCTGCGCAGACTGGCCAAGTTCCTGAAGAAGGTTTCCTTTCCTGTAAGCGACCTTTGTTCTATAAGCCTCAAGAGCGTACGCATTTTCAAAAGCCTCAATCGCGTCTTCATAACTCTCCTGCTTATAAGCTTCTTCCCCACCTTTAAAAACAAGCACGGAAGAGGAAGGAGAAGTTTTTAGCGCATTTTCAAAAGCCGCGCTTGCAGACTCAAGCCTCCCCAGCTTTTCCAGAGTACAGGCTTTTCCATACCAGGCAGCCGTGGAATTCGGCTCAAGTTCCAGGGCTTTTTCATAGCAGAAAAGCGCTTCCGTATAGTTTCCAAGCAGGTATAGCTCCTGTCCCTTGTTCCCAAGAGTCTCCGCATCAGTAAAAGCCGGCTCAACTGCCGTTAGGTTGGACTCTTTCCTTCCTTCTTCATAAGAAGAATTAAGAGAGATAAACCCGTCTACATCAAAAGCCAAGCTGGGATTTAAGAGCCCCCCAGCTGAGAGAAAAAGTAAACAGGCGATTAACAAGAATGTAAACCCATTAAGATACGATTTTCCCGATGCCATGAAATACCCCATTTTTTAGTTCTTTTGGCCAGAATTTGGATAAGCTTCAGGTCCCCTCTTTTTAGGATGAAGTGGCATACATAATTATTCCATCAAGGCTTAAGATTCTATCGACCTTTTTATGAAAATATTATAATATAATCCTAAAAATTGAAACCCAATCCAAGAATTTTAGGCTTCTGGCTACAATTAACAGCTTATTTTTAATAGCTTCTTCCATTTTTATGAAATTTATATCTATTTGCGGAATTCGAGGGGCCTTTAATATATATATATATATATATATTATTAATATAATTCAAGGGTATAGCTGCATCTTCTATTTTTCAGTTATATAGCTATACATATATTAGAAATATACGGTATGAATTTTTAAAGTAAGAACTACTAATATAAAAATATATGAGAAGAAAGAAACATATATCAAAGCTAGCATGAACGAAAGCTCATGGACAAAAAAGCTTTTCCTTATTTTAAAAACTGGTTCCGAGAATATATAGCCTGTTTTGCTTCCCCAGAGCCTCTTATTCAAAAAAATATTCAGCTTAAAGCTGCTCATACAAATAGAGTCTGTAAAAATATTTGCATGCTTGCCAGAGCTGAGAAGCTGCGAAATAAAGAATGCAACCTTGCCCGATTAATCGCTCTTTTCCATGATTTGGGGCGTTTTGAGCAATTTTCAAAATATAGGACTTTCAATGATTTTAAATCCGAAGACCATGCTGTTCTTGGAGTTAGAGTTCTAAAAGAAACTGGCATAATCTCTACTCTTCCCGTAACGGAGCAGCACATAATCTATAAAGCTATAGAATATCACAATCGGATGCAGATTCCCCCTGATGAAGCTAATGAAGCAGTTATTTTTTTCTCAAAACTAATACGGGACGCCGATAAACTGGATATACTGAAGCTTATAAGCGAAGCTTACGAAGAAGCTGAAATTATCCAAAACCCGGCTCTTGAACTTAATCTTCCAAAGAGTTCAACCTGCTCAAAAGCTATAATCCGGGACATTCTGACAAATAAGATGGCAAAATTAAGCGACGTAAAAAACCAAAACGATATGAATCTTCTGCGTTTGAGCTGGGTCTTTGACCTTAATTTCCCTGAAACTTTTGTGCAGCTCGAAAAACAGCACTATTTGGAAAAAATATATAAGAGGCTGCCAAAGACTGAGGAGGTGCGCAGGGTAAGAGCCCATCTAAAAGCTTCCCTAAAAGCCTGCCAAAGCAATCAGAAAGCGCAAGCATTTCATGTGAAAGATTTTTTGGATTAATGACTATATATTAATAATAGAAGGCTTTTGCCTGAATGAAGAAATATTAACTGAAGGCCTGAACTGAAAGGGGGCAAATAATATATTTTATGTGTATGAATACATGGGGTAATGTAAAAGCCATAAAGTAAGGGCATCACTATAGAATATTAAACCTAAATACCTTAATTACCAAATAAAAATACAACAGAGGGATTATATTATTCGAAAATATCCGCTTTTTGGACACTACGTTAAGAGATGGTGAACAAACCCCAGGCGTAGCCCTTACAAGAGAAAAAAAACTCTTGATTGCCCGGGCCCTGGACGAACTTGGAATCCCTATAATCGAAGCTGGCTCTGCAATCACATCAAAAGGAGAGCGAGAGGCGATCAAGGCTATTGCAAAGGACGGACTTTCCGCCGAAATCTGCAGTTATTGCCGAATTGTCAAAGCTGATGTGGATTATGCCCTCAAATGCGATGTTGACTCTATCCACCTGGTAGCCCCGGTCTCGGATTTGCATATCCGAACCAAACTCAAAAAAAGCCGGGATGAGGTAAGGCAAATTGCAGCCGACGTTACCGAGTACGCCAAAGCCCATGGTTTAAGCGTAGAACTTAGCGGGGAAGATTCCTCAAGAGCCGATCCAGAATTTTTAAAAGCTTTATATTCCGATGGAATTGAAGCTGGAGCTGACCGCTTATGTTACTGCGATACAGTGGGGTTGCTTGTTCCTGAAAAAGCCACAGAAATATTCAAAGAGCTCTCAACTTCCTTAAAAGCTCCAATAAGCGTTCATTGCCACAACGATTTTGGATTTGCAACGGCAAATACCGTAGCCGCGCTTGCGGGGGGCGCAAAACAAGCTCATGTGACCATTAACGGTTTAGGGGAACGTTCGGGAAATGCTTCTCTTGAAGAAGTGGTTATGAGCCTGGAATGGCTATATAAATATGATACCGGAATCAGCTGCAAGCAGATTTACAGAACCTCAAGGCTTGTAAGTCGGCTGACAGGAATTCCAGTTGCCCCAAACAAAGCTCTTGTGGGAGGTAACGCTTTTACTCACGAAGCTGGCATTCACGTACATGGACTTTTAGCCGATAAGGCTACCTATGAGCCAATGAGCCCTGAACTGATCGGGCGACAACGACAGATCGTCCTTGGAAAACACGCAGGGAGGAGTTCAGTTGCCTTGGCTCTAAAAGAAATGGGGCTTGAGGCCGGGGAAGCTCAGACCGAAGAAATCTTTAAACGGGTCAAGCAAATGGGAGATCAGGGAAAATTCGTAAGCGATTCCGACCTCCAAACCATTGCGGAAAATGTGCTTAATACCTATTCCAAACCTCTTGTAAAGCTAGAAGAGTTTACCATTGTATCCGGAAATCGGGTAACTCCGACTGCATCCGTCAAACTCAGCATAAAAGAAAGAGAGATCATACAGGCTGGCATCGGAAACGGACCCGTGGATGCCGTAATTAATGCCATTCGCCGGGCGGTGCGCTCCTGTGCTGAGGATATCAGCCTTGAAGAATACCACGTAGATGCCATCACAGGAGGAACCGATGCGCTTGTGGAAGTTAGAATGAAGCTTTCTAAAAACGGTCGGACAATTAGCTCCAGTGGAGCCAGAACGGATATAATCACAGCTTCCGTAGAAGCTCTGATGAACGGGATGAATCGGCTGGTCCGGGAGGATTGAAAAGGCCAAAAACAAGCCATTCTGGTTTGAAAGGAATCCAGATCAAAAAGGGCTTTATTTTCCGGAAAGGAATCAGAGAGTCAAGGCCCTCTGCCTTCTATTTTTATATATTTAGGGAAATTAAAGACCTACCCGATTAATACCCAAATTTTTTGGAATAACCCGCACCCATATATAAGATAATTGTTCATACATGATTGATTGTGATATATCGATAAAATTCAAAATGAATTCCTTCTTTAAAAAAATACCGCTAAAATCGGGTTCTCGATAAAAAAGTATATTAAATGTCTATCACTTAGAAGTTCTCTGTCTTCCAAAGACAAAATAGCAGGTCCTGCTACAGGGAGCGGACCCAAACCGAAGTCGATAAAAAAATATTAAGAGAAACAGCAAGACTTCGAAAGAAAAAGGAGATATAATTAATATGAAAACCGGGTCAACAGAAAAAGTCACCGGCGCCAAAGCTCTTATAAAGTGTCTGGAGCAAGAACACGTTGATACCCTCTTTGGGTATCCGGGTGGAGCTCTGCTTCCAATCTATGACGAGCTTTATGATTCTGATCTGCGCCACATACTTGTTCGCCATGAACAGGCCGCAGCTCACGCTGCGGATGGGTACGCCCGCGTGACGGGGAAAACCGGGGTTTGCATTGCAACTTCCGGTCCCGGAGCGACGAATCTGGTAACAGGCATTGCCACTGCTTACATGGACTCAGTGCCAATTGTAGCTTTAACAGGGCAGGTTCCAAGTAGCATGATCGGAAATGATGCCTTCCAGGAAGCCAATATTACGGGAATTACCCAGCCTATTACCAAACATAATTATTTAGTACAGGATGCAAACGAACTTCCAAGAGTCGTAAAAGAAGCCTTCCATATCGCTTCGACTGGAAGGCAGGGCCCGGTATTAATTGACCTTCCAAAAGATATAACTACTTCCGAAATTGAGTTTTACTACCCTGAAAAAGTAGAACTCAGAGGCTACAAACCAACCTACAAAGGAAACCTTCAGCAGATAAAAAGAGCTGCTGAAGAAATCACAAAAGCCGAGCGGCCGGTCATCTATGCCGGAGGCGGAATTATAAACTCCAACGCAAGCGCTGAACTTGTGCAGTTTGCTGAGGCTCTTATGGCTCCAGTAGCCACGACCCTTATGGGAATTGGAGCAATCCCTACGGAGCATTTCCTCAATGTTGGAATGCTTGGGATGCACGGAAGCAAATACGCAAATTATGCAATCCAGGAATCCGATCTGATAATTGCAGTTGGAGCCCGCTTTGATGACAGAGTTACAGGAAAACTCGAATCCTTTGCTCCAAACGCTAAGATCGTGCACATTGACATTGATCCTGCGGAAATTTCCAAAAATATTCCCGTCCATATTCCGATTGTAGGCGATGCAAAACAGATCCTTAAGATGCTTATTAAGTATGTAAAACGCTGCAAAAGCGAGCCTTGGCTTGCAAAGATAAAGGAATGGAAAAAGGAGTTTCCTCTGACCTACAAAAAGGATTCAAAAGTAATCCAACCCCAGTTTGTGATAGAAAAAATCTCTGAAATCTGTAAAGATGCAATCCTTGTTACGGAAGTCGGACAGCACCAAATGTGGGCCGCTCAGTTTTTCAAGTACAGCGAACCTCGCACATTTCTTACATCGGGGGGACTTGGGACCATGGGTTATGGGTACCCGGCTGCGCTTGGGGCAAAAGTTGGTAGACCTGAAAAACTGGTTGTTGATATCTCAGGAGACGGCTCTTTTCAGATGAACTCTCAAGAACTTGCAACTGCAGTCCAAAACGAAATTCCAGTCGTTGCCGTGATTCTGAATAATGGGTATCTTGGAATGGTAAGGCAGTGGCAGGAACTCTTCTTTGATCGGCGCTATTCTTATACTGATATTTCAGGAAGCGTTGATTTCGTAAAACTGGCCGAAGCTTACGGAGCCCTTGGGCTCAGAGCCGAAAGACCTTCTGAGGTTGGCCCTGCAATCGAAGCTGCAATCAAATCGGAAAGACCAGCTGTAGTCGATGTTAGAGTTGAGTGTGAGGCAAACGTCTCTCCAATGGTTCCTGCAGGAGCCGCAATCAATGAAATCCTTGACCTGGAGGAAAACTGAATGAAACACACACTTGCAGTCCTAGTCGAAAACCGCTCAGGGGTTCTTACAAGAGTTGCAGGGCTCTTTTCCAGGCGCGGATATAATATCGAGAGTCTAGCTGTGGGAGTCACCGAAGATTTGAGTGTTTCAAGGATGACTATCGTAGTCGAAGGAGACGATAATGTCCTTGAACAGGTCACAAAGCAACTCAACAAACTTATCGATGTAATCAAGGTCTCAGATATCGGAAACGACGAGGCAGTCGAGCGAGAACTTGCCTTGATTAAGGTTACAGCCGATGTGAATACAAGAGCTGAAATCATACAGATCGCAAATATTTTCAGGGCCCGAATTGTTGACGTTGCTCCAAAATCAATGACTGTAGAAGTAACCGGAGACGAGGCCAAGCTTCAGGCTATCGAAAAACTTCTACGCCAATTTGGAATAAAGGAAATGGTCAGGACCGGAAAGATAGCTCTTTCCAGAGGCCCGAAGAAAGTTTAAAATATAAAGAGGAAGTAAAGAAAAACTGCTGCTTAATTATTTTTTTACAGATCGGACTTTTCCAAAGTCCGGAAATCAAACCGAAAAGGAGGGCGGCATATCCTCTATCCCTTCCGGCTAGAGTATCTGCATAAGGAAAATAAGCAGAAGTATTTGAAGTAAAAGTCTGAATTTATTCAAATTCCTTATCTTTACTTATACAAAGGGATTTATAGGATGCAGCGTAAAACCCCTGAAGCTTTAGTTCAGGGGATAGAAGCGTCCACTTCCCAATATAAGGTTTAATATCGATACATAAATACGTAATTAATATGTTCTTAATTAATATATTCTAAAAGTAATCCCTTTTGCGATAATCAAGCAAAAGTACACTATAAGTTAGTTTACACCGCCGGAACGGTGGGAAGGGCCTGTGGACTTGTGGAGGTTTCTCCAGGGTATGAAGCAGGAAGCCGGTTGGTCTTTAGCCAAGCGGGAGTTCACAAGGAGAATCAAACAATGGCAAAAATAATCTATGATAATGAAACCAGCTTTGAGGCGCTCAAGGACAAGACCATCGCAATTTTGGGTTATGGAAGTCAGGGGCACGCTCACGCTCTAAATCTACACGAATCCGGGCTCAACGTGATTGTCGGGCTCAGAGAAAACAGTTCCAGCCGCGCAAAAGCCGAAGCCGATGGGCTGAAAGTCATGACTGTTGCCGAAGCTGCAAAAGCTGCAGATGTGATCATGATCCTCCTGCCCGATGAAAAACAGGCAGCTGTTTATTATTCCGAAATCGAGCCAGGGCTTGAAGCCGGAAACGCGCTTGCTTTTGCCCACGGCTTCAACATCCACTACAACCAGATCGTACCCCCAAAAGATGTTGATGTCTTCATGGCAGCTCCTAAAGGACCGGGCCATATCGTTCGCAGAACCTATACAGAAGGCATCGGGGTTCCGGGCTTGATCGCAGTCTATCAAGACGCAACCGGAAAAGCCAGAGACATCGCCCTTGCCTATGCCAAAGGAATCGGGGCAACCCGGGCAGGCGTTTATGAGACCAGCTTCCGAGAAGAAACCGAAACTGATCTTTTCGGAGAACAAGTAGACCTTTGCGGAGGAATTGCCTCGCTTATCAAAACCTCTTTTGAAGTCCTTGTGGAAGCCGGATATCAGCCTGAAATGGCTTACTTTGAAACCTGCCACGAGGTCAAACTCATTGTAGATCTGATCTATGAAGGGGGACTTGAGAGAATGTGGCATTCCGTTTCTAATACTGCCGAATATGGAGGCATGACTGTTGGGCCGCAGGTCATTAATGAGGAATCCCGTGAAGCTATGTATCTTGCTCTGGAAAGGATCCAGAACGGGGAATTTGCAAAGGAATTTATTCTCGAAGGAATGACTAATCATCCCGTGCTCAAAGCCATGGAACGCCAGGAAAAAGAACATCCTCTCGAAGTTGTAGGCAAGGAAATCCGGGCAAATATCCCCTGGCTTAACAAGCAAATTGATGATGACTAATTTTATTAAATAAGCTAAACCCTAAACCCTTAACCCGAAAATTTTTTCGGGTTTTTCTTTTTTTTGAGTTTTCAGTCTTTTCTTTCTTTTTTCCAAAAAGCCCAAATTTTTACACTCAATAGTTAAGGGCTTAATCAGGGGATTTAAAGGATATTTAGGGATATTTAAGGATATTTAAGGGGCTTTAAGGCTAGAACTTAAGGGTTTTGAAGGTGGGAGAATTGCAGGATAAAATGAATAATAAGAATAATAAGAATAATAAGGTAATCGAAGCCATACTGTCAAGAAGAAGTATCCGGGAATTTAAGGCAAAGCCGGTTAGTAAAGACAAGATTTCAAGCCTCCTCGACGCAGCCCGCTGGGCTCCTTCGGGTCTGAATAACCAGCCCTGGCGTTTTATTGTGATTCAGGAAAAGGAGAGGATTCTAAAGCTTTCACAGTGCACTCATTATACAAAAGTGATTGCAGAAGCTCCACTTTTAATTGCCGTCTATCTTGATAAGACCCAAGCTTATTCCCATACAAAAGACATCCAGGCCATCGGAGCCTCAATTCAGAATATGCTTCTGGCCTGCGGAGAGCTGGGGCTTGGAGCGGTCTGGCTTGGAGAAATCTTAAAACAAGCCAAAAAAGTAAACTCGATTCTAGAATGTCCCAAAACCTTTGAACTGATA
>JAQUFK010000154.1 GCA_028684695.1 Methanosarcinaceae archaeon
ATTCCACCTGCCCCGATTCTTGCAGTTTCAGAAAAGAATTCCGTACTTTAGGAGCCCAGTAACACTGGTTAAGAAAAGGGCCCGAAAGAGCAAAAGCATACTTTCCTCCATTTTCTATAGAGCTTTGGATAAGCCTATTTAGGGAAAGCAGCCCTTTTCCAAGACTTTGAAAGCTCGTAAATGTTGTTTTTCCATCAAAATACCGATCCAGCCTGGGTTTTTCGGAAAAACCTTTGATAGGCCAGTACCATTTAGGAATATAAGGAAGATGGATGTCCCCACATACACACACCGCTTTCATCTTAGAATGACTTGGGCGGATTAGGTACTAAAAGCTATTGTTTTTCAAGTTCCAAGCAAGATTTCAGATTTTTTGAAAAAACCGAAAATTTGAAATAAAAAAAAGAAAGGAAAAAGAGAAAAAATGAAATGAGAATAATTATGCTTTTCTCATAAGACGGGTCAGACTTTCGTCTGCCTTCAAAAGCTCTTCTCGGGAGAAAGAAATTTCAAAGTCTTTTCCTTTAAGCTTTAAGCCTTCGCCTCCGGTTTTTCCGATTACGCTGCAGGGAAGAGCTCCGAATAGGGCTAAAACTGCATCCGGCTCTTTTGTTGTGAGGAGCGCTCTTGCAGGCGTTTCTGCAAAAAGGACTTCATCTGTCCGCAAGCCTGAGGAAATTTCCGCAAGCTTGACTTCTGCACCTACGGGCCCGCACATTTTGGCAAGGCCTGCAACAAGGCCTCCTAAGGAAAGATCATGAGCCGAGCTTACTTTACCGCTTTTTACGGCCTCTCTTACGGCGGTTACCCATTCTAGGGCAGAAGCCGACACTTTAGGCGCAATTCCAGCTTCTTCTTTTCCAAGCAGGGTATAGTATTCTGAACCTCCCATTTCGGGTTTTGTATCTCCAATTAAGAGGATGCTCTCGCCTTCTTCCTTAAACTTGCTTGAGGGCAGAGGAACACTGAATTCAAGCTTTCCAAGAACCCCTATCGAAGGAGTCGGGGGAATTGCAGTCTTATACTCATCGCTTTCATTGTAGAGGGAGACGTTTCCTCCGACAACCGGAATAGAAAGTTCCCTTGCCCCGTCGCCCAGCCCCAAAACAGCCTGTTTGATCTGCCAGTAAATTTCCGGGCGTTCCGGATTGCCGAAGTTTAGGCAGTTTACAAGCGCAAGAGGCTCAGCTCCTTTTACAGCGAGATTCATTGCGTTTTCGTACACTGTAGCTTTTGCTCCCTCATAGGGATCAAGCAGAGTGGGACTTGGCTGGCAGCCACAGGAGAGGGCGATTCCGTATTGGTCTGTGATTTTGAGAACACCTGCGTCTTCTCCGGGTTTGACCACGGTCCGGAGCTGAACTTCATGGTCGTATTGGCTATAAATCCACTCTTTAGAAGCAAGGTTATGAGAAGCAAGAAGAGCCAAAATAGTCTGTTTCAGATCTTTTGGGAGTTCGGGTTTGCAGCTTTTACTTTCCTCTTTTTTGGCCCCTGGAGCTTTTGAGGGACGTTCAAAACAAGGCACTCCACCTGTAAGAAAATCAATTGGAATTTCCGCAACAGTTTCTCCTCTAAATTCCACGCAATAGGTTTTTTCTTCAGTCAGGTACCCGATATCAGCTCCGTTTAAATCGTACTTTTCTACAAGAGCAAGGATTGCCTTTACATCTTCAGGAGCGACTTCAAAGAGCATGCGTTCCTGAGACTCTGCAAGCAGGATCTCATAAGCGTCCATATTGGGCTCTCGCTGTGGGACCTTCTCCGCGATTATATGGGCGCCCAGCCCGCCTTTAGATGCCAGCTCAGAGCTTGCTCCTCCAAGTCCTGCGGCTCCAAGATCTCTACAGGATTTTACATAGCCTTTTTTTATGGCCTCAAGCGTCATTTCAATTACAAGCTTTTCCGTATAAGGATCTCCTACTTGGACACTTGGCCGGTCTTCGGCCTCGGAGGCTTCGGATAGATCTCTTGAGGCAAAGGACGCTCCTCCAAGCCCATCTCTGCCCGTGCTTGAGCCTACAAGCACAAGCCTGTTTCCGGAAGCTTGGGCATTGGAGGTAATGACCTCGGTTTCTTTGCAGAGGCCTACACAAACTACGTTTACAAGGGGGTTTCCGCTGTATCTCTTGTCAAAAAAGGTTTCCCCCCGAAGCACAGGCACTCCGATACAGTTCCCATAACCTGAAATCCCTTTGATTATGTGTTCAAAGAGGTAAAGATTTTTAGGGGTGTCAAGAGTTCCGAAGTAAAGGGGATCCATTAGGGCAATCGGACGAGCTCCCATTGATATTATATCTCTTACAATTCCGCCAACTCCCGTAGCTGCTCCGTTGTAAGGATCAACGTAAGAAGGATGGTTATGGCTTTCCATTGCAAGAGCTAGCACGTACCCGTCTTCGAATTTCAGGATTGCGGCGTCATCTCCGGGTCCTATGAGGACGTTTTCCCCGGTAGTGGTAAAGGTTTTCAGGAGAGGGGCACTTGAGCGGTAGGAACAGTGTTCACTCCACATGTTTAAAAAGCAGCCCTGTTCAAGAAGGTTAGGCTCTCGGCCCAGTTTTTCTTTTATGATCTTAAGGTCTTCTTCAGGTAACATTGCCTTGCCTCTGATTTTAGCCTTTGGCATCTTAACCTCGGGCTTATATAAAAAGAAATTATAAAAAGGATTTGACCTCCGTTAACCATTCTGTGGGTTAAAGGAAGCAGCCTTGGAAACAAATTATGCTGAAGAGAACTCCCATTTGGATAAAGTCTAATCAGCTTCTTGCTTCACAAATTCGAGCCTAATGCTAATTTCTTAGAAGAAGGTTGCTTGGTGTGTGCAAACCTTAATCTGATATCAGACTGGCATTAAATGTATATTAATATTAGCAAGAAGAGCTTATTTTGTGAACTCGCCCCGAGTAAAGCCTCAGGGGTTTTCTGCTTCATTTCTTGAATGCTTGTTCCCAAGTCCACAGGCTTTTTCCCTCGTTTTGAAAGTTTCAAATTCTAATTAAGTTTTGTTTATCAAGTGCAAAATTTAATGTTAAAAGCTGCATTTATGTCCTTTTCATGTTTATTCTTACAATTGGGACAATCTTTTTTGCGTCAGCTTGGGGTATAAATCATATATAATTGCGTCTCTAATACAAATTGGTTATAATCCTTTTTCCGGGTTCTTAATGAAAGCCGGGTTTTTGGAGGTGTTGTTTATTGGGTGAAAGTTATGTTGTAAAAGCAGAAGATGCAAACTGGGAGCAGGTGGTGGAAAGCGAAGAAAAACCCGTTTTGGTAATGTTTACAAGTCCAGCTTGTCCTTTTTGTAAGGCGATGGAGCCTTATTTTGAAGAATATTCTGGAGAATTCAAAAACTCGGTAACCTTTGCGGTGCTTGACGTTTCAAAAAACCCTTGGACTGCGGAAAGGTTTGGAGTTCAGGGCACGCCTACCTTTATGTTTTTCTGCAAAGGGAAGCTGGTTTGGGAGCAGGTGGGGCAGCTCTATCCTTCCCTTTTTAAAAAAATGGTTACAGAAATGGCCGCGCACGGGGAAGAATGTGTGAAAAAGACTTCTCCTTTAGGGCAGGATATTACAGGTTACGTTTGAGGCTTAATATATTTCTAAATTCCCTAATATTTTCAGGTAGAGAAGGGAAGGGTCCCTTTTCCAATTTTTCTTGGATTTCATTCAAAACGTTAATATAACTTTATGTATATTTTTGTACATCCTGCCTTTGTGCGCTCCCATAAATTTGAAATTTGGGGGCTTTTCAATTTCCAATTCAGAGGTTATTCAAATGGAAAAAAATACCCGTCTCATCCTTGCTCTAGACGTAACCGATCGGGCTGAAGCTTTAGAAATTGCCCAAGCCGTAAAAGAATATGTAGATGCAATAAAGGTAGGCTATCCGCTTGTCCTTGCAACCGGCCTAGAAATCGTAACGGAACTTTCAAAAATAGCTCCTGTTATTGCGGATTTTAAGGTTGCAGATATTCCAAATACCAACCGTTTGATCTGCGAACAAGTCTTTCAGGCCGGAGCCGAAGCTGTAATTGTCCAAGGTTTCACCGGAAAAGATAGCCTTGAGGCCTGCGTCCAGACGGCTTCTAAGCTCGAAAAAGCCGTTTTTGTGGTAAGCGAAATGAGTCATCCTGGAGGAGCTGAATTCTTCCAGCCCCTTACCAAAACTCTTGCAAAGCTGGCGCTTGAAGCCGGAGCCTTTGGGCTTGTTGCTCCTGCAACCCGGCCTGAACGCGTAAAAGCGATCCGAAGTATTATTGGCAATAAAATGACTATAATCTCTCCTGGAGTTGGGGCACAGGGAGGGCGAGCCTCGGCTGTGATTGCAGCTGGAGCGGATTGGGTTATTGTGGGAAGAAGTATTTATCAGGCTGAAAATCCAAAGGAGAGTGCAAGCAGACTTGCGGCGGAAATTAAGACCGAAATTGAGAAAGAAAAAGAGGGCTGAAGCCTTTAAGTTTAAATAAATTGTATTAGAGTTTCCTTTAGTGTTAGGGTACTTTTTAGCATTCTTTCAGTTAATTGTTTCCAAAATGAGTGCCTGTGATGAAATCTTTTGCTGATCCATGATGAGCCCTATGAGTACTGAGGCACAATAATTGAATACTTTATATATGTAATCCTTTCACGAATAAAAAAATAAAGGATGTATGTAAATAAAGCTTATTTAGAGATTATTTTTCACAACATCCTTAAACAAAACTCTAAGTTCCCAAAGCAATTTCCGGTTTGCTCCGAAAAGAGCTTGCAGGAGGTCAAAGAGCCTCATTCTTTCGAATTTTATATCTTTAAGGGAATGAGCCAGGGAATTTAATTCTTTGTCCTCAAGTTTTATGAAGCAATTTTTCACAACAAGACTCATATCAATCTCATGCCCTACTGTAGCTCTCCATTTTTTCTCATATACTTCTTCAAGTTTTTCCTCTGAAACGTCTCCTGCGGAAATCGCTTCAAAAGCCGCTTCCCCTGCAATTTTGCCT
>JAQUFK010000014.1:0-6879 GCA_028684695.1 Methanosarcinaceae archaeon
TGAAAGGGAAATAGCCACATTATTAGGCTCGTTTCCTTCAAGCCAACGCTCCTGAAGAGCATTTGGAGACCCTCCAAACCCAGTGATGAGTTTTCTCTGACACTCGATACTCTTTTCTACAATATCTTCAGGAGAATCCCAAGCTTTAGGAGCCGGGGCCGGAACTTCAGTTGGTCTCCAGCAAAAAAGACAACGCTGATTACAAAGAAGAGTAGGAGTCATCTGCAGACAACGATGAGAAGCTACTCCGTAAAATCGGCCTTTATAGCAGAAGCCCTCATCATTCATGGCTTTTTTGAGCCAGAGGCAGGTTTTAACCGCAGAATGATGGCCTGCAAGCGCATAACCCTGTTTTTTCAGGAAAGTTTCAAAATCGGGGAGGTTAAAGGGGAGAGAAGAGACTTCTTGCTTCTGGTTTTCAGGAGACATTTTCGGCTTATTAGCTCTTCACAATATATATAAGGTTCGTAAAGTGAATTAGCTCTGAGTTAAATATTGGGCAAAGAGAAAAATACCTTGACATTGAGAGCGATATTTTGACATTGAGAGTGGCATTTATATTTCTACAAAGTTTTATTTAATATTTTATTTTGTAAATTGGAAAGCTCCACTATCTTTAATAATAGAAGATATTTTTAATAATAGATAGGAATAATATAATAAACATAAATATTATAAAAGACATGAATAAAATAGGAATTCCCTGAAATATCAACTTTCCCATTCTCAAAATCCCATTTCTAAAACCCCTTATTTTTAAAGCTTCTCATTATTAGGTATCTAAACTTGGAATAAAGGGATTAAACTAAAGGAAATTGAAAAAAAGGGATATGGAAAAACGAAGTAAATATTTTAAATAATTGAAATAAAAAACAACCATAAAGAGGGATTATTATAAAACTCAACGGTGTAGAAATCGAAAATACATATGCAGAAGCGTTTTCAATTAAGATTTCCCGGGTCCTTATAACCGCTGCCACAAAGCGCTGGGCTCTGATTGCGGCCCAAGAAGCCACAGGCTTTGGGACCTCGGTAATCATGTGTCCGGCAGAGGCTGGGATCGAAAGGTTTGCAAGCCCGAGTGAAACCCCTGACGGCAGACCAGGAGTCTATATCCAGATCTGCACCTTCGGCTATAAAGCTCTGGAAGAACAGCTTCTTGAAAGAATTGGACAATGTGTACTAACAGCCCCTACAACTGCAGTTTTCAACGGGCTTCCAGATGCTGAAAAACAGTTTAATATTGGCTTCAAACTCAAGTTTTTTGCCGATGGCATGGAATCCAAAACAGAAATTGCAGGCCGCGAAATCTTTAAGATCCCCATCATGGAAGGAGATTTCCTAGCTGAAAAGAATCTAGGAGGCAGGGCCGGGGTTGCAGGAGGTAACTTCTTCATCTTTGGAGATTCCCAGATGAGTGCCCTTACCGCAGCCGAAGCCGCAGTGGATGCAATCGCAGAAATTGAAGGTGCAATCACCCCATTCCCTGGGGGAATTGTGGCAAGTGGTTCTAAGTCAGGCTCAAACAACTACAGTTTCATGAAGGCAACTGCAAACGAAAAGTTCTGCCCTTCCATCAAAGACAAAGTTGAAAACACAGCCCTTCCAGCAGACGTAAACGCAGTTTATGAAATCGTAGTCAATGGACTTGACGAAGAAATCGTTAAAAAGGCCATGAAAATCGGAATCAAAACTGCCGTGACCGTTCCTGGTATCAAGAAGATCTCAGCCGGAAACTACGGTGGAAAACTAGGGAAATATCATATCAAACTGCATGAGCTTTTCTAAGCTCATCATTTTATTATAAACAATATTATAAGTTTACAAATTTTTAAATATATTTTTATTTTTTGAAAAGCTTCTTAACTTATTCACACTTTTTTAAATCAGACAAAAAAAATCTAAACTAGATCAAACAGGAAGTGGGAACCTGAATAGAATAAAAGTCAATTATATAGTAGATTTAGGTCTGATGATCCTTTTTCTTGTTGTTGCTTTTACAGGTTTTTTCATGTACTTTTTCATACCAGCTGGAATTCCTCACGGCAGATATCTTGTATACATGGGCCTGACAAAAGCTACCTGGACATGGATTCATAATAAATCCGCAATCTTGATGACGCTGCTTCTATGCCTTCACCTTATTCTTCATTGGAAATGGATTCTCTGGACCACGAAAAACTTCTTTAAAAAAGAAACAGAGAAAAACAGAGAATTCTGAGGAAAATATCCTCAAAACCCGAGTGCACTGAAACCCGTCTTAATAATTTCAATAGGATCAAGCCCAGTGACCTGAAGCATAATATGGACTCCAAGGAAAGTTCCTATAACACTGCCTATATTTGCAAAACTTGCGACCAGAAGGACGCGCATAAACCTGTTTTTCAACATTTCACGAAAAGTCTCAACTCCAAAAAGAGCTTTAACATCATCAGTTGTGGGATTGCGCTGTTTTGCTTCCATAAGCCCCGCAAACCAGCCTGCAGCCAGCATGGGATTAAGAGAAGTCAACCAGGCCACCAAAAAAGCGGTTAGGATCGAATAGGGATGCCCTCCTGCAAGCAAGGCTCCCCCTGCACTCAAAACCCCGTTTATTAAAAACCACCAGCAAAAAGCTATAAAAAGAAGTTCCGGAGAGGTTCCGGAAAGTAGGAGGAGCAAAAAGGTTGCAAGAGCAAGCCCTACAATTCCAAAACCGATTATTTTTGTAATTCCTATACCTTTTTTTGGAATCTCGACAAGCTTGTTCAAAGGTGGAATAGTTTTTGGATTCTGCAAGTATTTCGTAACTCCTGCCCTGTGCCCTGCCCCGATCACTGCAACGATTGTTTGAGCTCTATCCAAACCGTTTTCACTTCCTTCCTTCCCAAAACCAGAACCTGGAGCTGAACCAAAGCTTGCGGCTGTCCTAAGAAGACTCCCTGCAAGATAGGCGTCTCTTTCATCGATTAAGACTTCAGCTGCAGTCGGCGCAAGATCCCGGAGTTCGCTTACAAGTCCCGTAACCACATCCTGCTCTGTGACAGTCTCAATATCAATATCCACCCCTTTTCCAATACCAAGCACGCCTCCAAGAAGGGAACCGAGCATTTTGAGCTTTTCTGTGAATTTCATTTTTCCCCAGAACCGCTGGAGGGTCACCTGTATATCCCGATCTATTAGGGCAATTTTTGCCCCCGAAGCCTCAGCTTCTTCAATTGCGGAAAGCATTTCCGCCCCCGGCCTGACCCCCATCTCTTCCCCGATCTTTTTCTGAATATATGAAAGAAGCCAGTGAACAAGATAGAAAGAAACCTTGCCTTCACTTAAAATTTCTTTTATAGGGATCTGAGTCTCCTGTACATTGCCTCTAAGGCCGTTGTACCGCCCTTGACAAAGCTCAATTGCGACTACATCAGGTTTCAGACGTCTGATAGTCTCTCGAACCTCAGTTACACTTTTTTCAGAAACATGGGCCGTTCCAACTAGGACTATTTTTGCGGTTTTTTTCCCGGAAAAACCTGCTTGCTCAGAGGAGCTAGCAGCCCTGGAACCTGAGAGTTCAGGAGAAGAACTATTAGTAGAAACAGAAGGTGAGAATCCAGAAGAGATTTCAGAAGAATCAGAATTTAGTATAAAAGATCCTTTTTTCACAGACTCAGTAGCAAGGCCCTTTACAGGATAAGCCGAGTTATTAGAAGTATTTTTTACACTATAATTCGGAATCTCAGGCTGCGAATTATTTATACTGGATTTATCCATTGATTTATCCATTATCAGTCTCTCGTTTATTGCGGCAGTATTTTTAGAGGTTGGTATGTGAACTATCCCTCCTTGTCTCCTTCGGAGCCGAGGAAGGGAACTTCCCGCCTTAGAGTAAAATTCAGATGTTGGTATTTAAAATATTGCTTCTCAAGAGGTTAAACGAAACAAAAAGTAATTAAGCCCCAACATTTGCCGCTTATTTGAGAATATCCTTGAAAGAATTAAAAGTATTGAAAGTATTGAAAGTATTGAAAGCGATATTATTCACTCATGAGTCTCAGGGTCCTTACAAGATCCGTCCTCGAAAGGATGCCTACAAGTGTACCATCATCAATTACAAGCACTCTTCCTATATTCTTTCCTGAAATTAATTTTAGGGCCTCATGAGCTTGGACGGAAGAGGAAACGGATAAAACCTCTTTTGTCATAATATCTCTCACAAGCAAAACCGGACGCTCAAGAGGAGGTACCTTTCTAACATCAGTAAAACTTACAATCCCTTTAAGAACACCTCCTTCCATTACTGGATAGCCCATGTGCTTATTTTTAAACATAAAATGAACCAAATCTTCTACACTCATAGAAGGATGAACTGAAATTACCGTTTTTGTCATGATATCCTTGATAAGCACGTTTTCAAGGGTTACGGAGGCTTGGGTGGAGCGTTCTTCTTCCGTTGCCCCCATATAAATGAAAAGTGCTATCAAAGGAAACCAGAGATTTCCGATTAAAATTCCAAAAATAGCCATGAGAATTGCAAAAAACTTGCCTACTGCAGCCGCACTTTGTGTGGCTTTTATATAAGACATTTTCCGCGCATAAAGAGAACGAAGGACTCTTCCCCCATCCATAGGAAAAGCCGGAAGCAGATTAAAAATTCCGAGCACTACGTTTAGAACTCCTAAAATCCAGATGATCCTAAAAGCCGGGTTTTTTAGAAACTCTGGAGTAGGAAAGATAAAATATTCATATAAAATAAGGCAAAACAACCCAAGAACAAGACTTACAAATGGGCCTGCAAAAGCCATTTTTGCTTCTTGGGAAGGCTTTCTAGGGATTTCTTCCATAGACGAAACCCCTCCAAAAAGAAAAAGAGTGATACTCTCAATGCTTACCCCATAGCGTTTTGCCAGATAGGAATGCGCAAGCTCATGCAAGAGAATGGATACAAAAAGGAGCAGAGCAGTCAGGGTAGAGAGCGTATATCTCATTGTAAGAGCTTCGACCTCCAGAAAACCGTAAGGTTCCGGAGCACTTGCAAACAAGTAGGCAAATACAGGTAAGATCAAAAGAAAGGTTATGTGCAACTTGATAGGTATGCCCATTATAGTTCCAATTTTGAATGAAAATTTCATGAAACAGATACCCCCCGAATAATAACTCAATAATTAAGAAACTCAATATTGATTAATAAAGGCAAACATTATCAAAAAACATAATTAATAAAAAACACTGAAAGAAAATAATCCTATAAGATTTACAAATTAAAACTCTCTAAAAATAACTCCCAAAGAATATACAGATTAAAGCTCTTCAAGAACTGTTTTCAAATCCTTTAAAAATATATCAATATCCTCAGGAGTAGTATGGGGCATCAGCACGAGCCTTAGAGCTTGAGGCTTGCGGGTGATTGAGATATGCCAGCCGAATTTTTCAAGCAAAATTTGTCTGACTCTTGCAGGTTCTCTGAGCCTGAGAGTAACAACATTTATTATAGGCTCCAAAAGGAGTTCAACATTAAGCTCTCGAAGCTCTCTAACCCCTTTTACAAGCTTGAAAGTAAGAGCCATACAGTATGCCACATTTTTCCTATACCCTTCCCGACCAAGGTGTTTCATAACAGCATAAGTAGCCGCAGCAGCTGCCCCACTTCGAGTGCCTGTAAGAGTTGACTGCGTCTTTGTGGTAAGATAAGGGGTATCTACCCGGAGACAGTCTAGAAAATTAGGAAATCTAAATAACAAAGCTCCAGAAGGGATTGTAGACAATCCCATTTTGTGAGGATCAATTGCAATAGAAGTAACTCCCTTCACTGCAAAATCAAAGGGAAAAGCTGCTTTTTTGAGAGTTGGATCAATAAAAGGAAGAACAAAACCTCCAAAAGCGGCGTCAACATGTAAAAAAAGCTCCCTTTCAAGTGCAAGCTTTGAGATATTTTCAATAGGATCTACTTGTCCAAATTCCGTATTTCCAGCAATTCCTACAAGCCCAACTGTTTCTTTATCAATCAGTTTTTCCATAGAGCTTATATCGACTTGAAACTTTGAGGTTAGAGCCGCTCTTCGGACTTCTACTCCAAGCATATTTGCAACCTTATCAAAGGAAAAGTGTGCAGAATCCGGAACCACTATGTTGGGATTTTTAATAAAAGGTTTTTTGGTAGTTCCAAGATTTTTCATTGCCCGGACTGCCTGTATATTAGACTCTGTACCGCCTGTTGTCATGTAGCCGCAGGCTAAAGGGGCGTGTAAGAGATTTCCAAGCATTGTTATAACCTCTTTCTCAAGACTATGGGTGCCTGAAAAAAGCCCCAGATCTCCAAGATTGGCTTCAAGAAACATTTTGTGAGCTTCTAAAGCGATCTTGTGAGGGGAGGTACACATCGAACTCAAAACCTTATGGTAATCCGTATCTTTTGATTTTGCCCTTTTTAAAAGGGAAAATATATCTTTTTCAGAAAAGCCCTGCTCATTCATTGGAATAAGGTAAAACCAATTCTGTTTAAAAGACTTGTGGATTTATCTAATTCTTAAAAGGGTCAAAGACCCCCACCCCATGATTTCCACTGGAGAATAGTTTTGGTTTTGGGAGAAGAAAAAGAAGAGAAAAAGGAGAAAAAAGAAATATACTTAATTAAAACTATATTTATAAAATTAGTCGATTTTTATTGAAATGAGGAAAAAATAAATTCATTTTAGATTGTTTTATGACAAAGTATATATACTATTAATGAGATAACACAACAACATTATTTTGTTACCATAACTAAATAAAACATAGTTTTATTTTGTTACCCAAAACAAGAAAATCCTTCCAGTAGAAACCATGGGGTCCCGGGGGTTTATATGCTTTCCAGTGGAAATAAAGGGGGGTATACAAAACAAATGCCATATATAATAATTAATAGATCTGTAA
>JAQUFK010000014.1:6979-20684 GCA_028684695.1 Methanosarcinaceae archaeon
ATTAAATTAAATTAAATTAAATTAAATTAAATTAAATTAATGAAATATAATTTTGCTATATATTTTGGGAGTTTTGTAGATATATAATAAAAAAAGAATGAAAATAAAACAATGAAAATTTGTGAGGCTTTCCACTTTTTAAAGCCTCACAATGTTTTCAGCGTTTTTGCTTTTGAGATGTTTTTTATTTTACCTTAATATATTTTATATGTTTTTTCAATCAAGTTGCTGTACTTGATCAAATTCTTTTTGGATTTCTTCTGAGGGGCCTTCTTTATCCATTCTACTGATTGTGTAGATCACAATACAGGAGAGGAGAAAACCAGGTATGATTTCATAGAGGTCGAAAATCCCGCCTGAGAGTTGTTTCCATATTATTACCATGAGGCCTCCTGCAACCATTCCTCCCAAAGCTGCGTTTTTGGTGGTTTTCTTCCAGAAGAGAGAAAAGAGGATAATAGGTCCAAATGCGGCTCCAAATCCTGCCCAAGCGTAGGAGACTAGGCCCATGACAGAGTTTTCTGGATTGCGGGCAATCAGGTAGGCTATTAACGAGATTGCAATTACCGCAAATCTACTAAGCCATACGAGTTCTGCTTCACTGGCTTTCTTTTTAAATATTATTTTATAAATATCTTCCGTGAAAGCCGAAGCCGCAACCAAGAGCTGGGAATCTGCCGTACTCATGATTGCAGCCAGAATTGCAGCAAGGAAGATTCCTGCAATTAAGGGGGGAAACATCTGGTGGACCAGCACCATAAAGACAGTTTCGCTTCCGGCTTCTCCGAGGAATTCGGGGTGAAGGTAGGCTCTTCCTACGATTCCTATAAGGACTGAAAATATTAGGGAAATCGTTACCCAGACCATGGCAATGGTTCTGGCCTGCTTGATTTTATCTGCGGATTCAATAGCCATAAAACGGACTAGAACGTGTGGCATCCCAAAGTAGCCAAAGCCCCAGGCTAAGTTTGAGACAAGGACTATGAGAGGAATTGAGCCTCCTCCTATTGTGGTCCAAGGATCGATTAGCTGAGGGTCGATACTTTTTATCAGCTCCAAGGTTGTGGAATAATCTCCAATTCCTTTTATGGCTGCAAAAGGTACGGCAACAATTGCTACTATCATTAGCAGTCCCTGAAAGAAATCAGTCCAGCAAACAGCCATAAACCCTCCGAGGAAGGTATAGGTAACAATTACAAGTGCTCCCATTAGCAGCGCTTGTTGGTATGGTATTTCAAAGACTGTATTAAAAAGCTTCCCGCTTGCAACGAGTCCGGATGAAGTGTAGATTAGGAAGAAGATAAGGATCAAGAAGGCTGAGATGATTCGGAGAGCATGGGATTTATCCCTAAATCTATTTTCAAAGTAAACTGGAATTGTAATGGCGTCCCCAGCAATCTGGGTATACTGTCTGAGTTTTTTTGCTACAAACTTCCAGTTCAAGTAGGTTCCGACACCAAGCCCAATAGCGATCCAGATGGATTCCATTCCCGAAAGATACGCATATCCTGGGAGCCCCAAGAGCAGCCAGCCGCTCATATCCGAAGCTTGGGAACTTAAGGCCGTAACCCAGCTGTTTAACTTTCTGCCTCCAAGGATGTAATCGGAAAGGTTCTCTGTTCTTCTATAATAGAGAGCTCCGATGGAGATCATGAAAAGCAGATAAATCATAAAAACAAACATTATGTTAAGGTCGTTAGATGCCATTAACTATCTCCATTTTTTAGTTTTTACCCTTTGGCTCTTTTTAGTTTTTCAATTTCAATTCTATTTGTTTTGAATTTCAACTCTATCTATTTTGGATTCCAGTTCTTTTTCTTTAGAACCTTTGTTTTTTTGATTTAGAGCTTCTTTTTTTGATTTTTAACTTTAGCTTTTTTGAGTTACGGATGTTACATAAAGTATTTGTTTTTAAAATTCGTTATTCCTTTTTATAAGCTGTTTTTTATATTATTTCTTGGTTTTTCAGTGGAAATTAAGGGGTTATAATTTTTTTCTTATTTTCCATCCGAAAAAGGGGTCCATTTTTCTTATATTAATTTCATTTCTCTATTTTAATTTTTAATTTTCAATTAATACCCTCGCATGGCATCGTTTTTTCTTTTCTTTCTATTTCTATTATTTTTTATATAGATATTTTGAGGGCGTTTACCATAACTATTAATTAGGTGTACTTCCATTGCATCTACTGCAGCTCCAATCTATAAATCAGGTTTTTGTGGTAGCTGTTCTTTGAATTATATTTTGCTCAGGTCAGCCACGTAGAAGATCAGCTACGTAGAAGCCCAGCCACGTATTAGGATAGCCGAATATACCTGAGCAATCATATAGAAGGTATCTGGTTAGTGTGTCTATTTATTAAGTTTAGCACATCTATATAAAAAAGTTAATCAACTTTGAATTTATTGAACATTTTCGAAAATAATTTAATTGTGTATCACAATAATCTTAGCTCAAATAAATAAAAAAATTCTATTAAGTTTGAGATTTTAATATTGTTTAACTTTTCAATAGCATATATTGCTATAATTAAGTAATTTACTGTATATTTATTATTAATATTCTTAATATTATTAGTTAATTTCCTAAATTATTAATTTCTTAATTTGTTAATTTCCTAAATTGTTAATTTATTCTCACTCTATGAACTATGGGGATTTATGTAACAGTTTTGTTATCCATATTCGTTTTGCTACCTATACAAATTTTATTTATTTCAGAGGATCGTTATGATGAAAGCTCAATCTTTAGATGGTCTGTTTGAAAAATTACTGGATGGCCAATCTATTTTTAAAAATAAAGAAGTTCTTCGCCCTTCCTATACTCCTGATCTTTTGCTCCACAGAAATGAGCAAATCAGCAACCTTGCCACAATCCTTGTTTCTGCTCTCAGAGGAGAGACTCCTTCTAATGTGCTAATATATGGAAAGACGGGCACTGGAAAAACTGCGGTGACTCGATATGTAGGAAAAGAACTTGAAAGAGTAAGCGAAAGCAAATCGCTCTTATGCTCGGTGGTTTATATAAATTGTGAGGTTATTGACACTCAGTATCGCTTACTTGCAAACCTTGCTCGCCATTTTGAAGAAGAAGTCCCAATGACTGGCTGGCCTACGGATCAGGTTTTTACGAAATTTAAGGAAGCAATTGATGCAAGGGAGCAGGTTGTTATTATTATTCTGGACGAAATTGATAAATTAATCAAAAAAGGCGACGAAGTTCTCTATAATCTCTCCCGTATAAACACGGATCTGAAAAAAGCCAAAGTAAGTATGATAGGGGTTTCAAACGACCTTAAATTTACGGAATTTTTAGATCCTAGAGTTAAGAGTTCGCTTGGAGAAGAAGAATTGATCTTTCCCCCTTATGACGCTGAACAGATAAGTGATATTCTCAAGCAGAGGGCTAAAATAGCTTATAATGAGGGGGTCTTAGGAGAAATGGTCATTCCTCTCTGTGCTGCCTTTGCAGCTCAAGAACACGGCGATGCCAGGCGGGCTCTTGACCTTCTGCGAGTTTCTGGAGAGATTGCCGAGCGAGAAAATGAGCTTGAGGTCTTAGAAGAGCATGTGCGTCAGGCGCAGGAAAAAATTGAAGTTGATCGGGTTGTAGAAGTTGTCCGGACCCTGCCAACCCAATCCAAACTTGTACTCTACAGTATCATCCTGCTCCGAAGTCGTGGAAGAGAGAATAAAAACATAACAACGGGAGAGATGTATAATGTTTATAGGCAGCTTTGCCATCATATTGACATGGACATTCTAACTCAAAGGAGGGTAACAGACCTTATGTCCGAACTCGATATGCTGGGAATTGTCAATGCAGTTGTGGTAAGCAAAGGTCGCTATGGCAGGACCAAAGAAATTTCCTTAAGCGTTCCAGTGGAAAGTACGCGCAGGGTGCTGCTTGAAGATTACAGACTAAAACCTCTTGTTGATTTTAAGTCTTCTATGTTCAATAAAATGTTCTTTTAATAGCTCTCTTTTTAAGGGACGTTTAAAGTCGGTTCTTGTTCTTTTTTCTCCTTTTTATTTTCTTTCTTGTTTTTATCCTCTTCTATCTTTTTATCTTATTTTTTGTTTTTGAGCTTTCAATCTCTTTACCACCTTTCTTTTTTCTGGCTTTCCGGAAAAAATTATATATTATCCGGCGTCTTGATCTTGTACTCTGATCTTGTACTTTAGCCTGAAAAGGAGAATTTCGAAATTTAAGTTAGATTCGTTTTTTATTCCTAACCGCTTTCAATATCTAAAAAGGTTGTACAATGAAAATCATAGCTTTCGTAGGCATGCCAGCCTCGGGAAAATCCGAAGCTTCCAGGATCGCTACTAGGGTCGGAATCCCTGTTATTACTATGGGGGATGTGATCCGGAAGGAAGTTCTAAAGCGCGGGCTTGAACCCAGTGATTCCAATACTGGAAAAGTTGCAACAGCCCTTCGGAAATCCGAAGGCATGGATGCCGTTGCCAATCGTTGTATCTCTTTAATCCGGGAAACGGGGGCAGAATTAGTGGTTGTAGACGGTATTCGCGGAATTGCTGAAGTCGAATGCTTCCGAAAAGAGTTCAGAGAAGGTTTTCTTCTCATCTCTATTAAAGCGCCTCTTGAGGTTCGCTTTCAAAGAGTAAAAAAAAGAGGCCGAAGCGATGATATGAACAGGATCGAAGAATTGCAAAAACGGGATGAACGTGAGCTTGGTTGGGGCATGGGCGAGGCTATTGAAGCTGCAAATGTAGAAATTGAAAATACTTCTACCCTTAAGGTTTTTAGAAAAGCCGTGATTGAGGCTCTAAATAATTATTCCTAATTTATCCAAATAAAATAATTAATCCATCACTTAATCAATCCAAGTAAAATAATTAATCCATCACTTAATCAATCCAAATAAAATAATTAATCAACCACTTAATCAATCCAAATAAAATAAAACATAATAGTATAAGGGAGAATAAAATGAGGGAGAATAAGCATGATAAACGTTGAGGTCTCAGCTTCCATCTTTCCTACGGAAGACCTTGAAAAAGTTTCCCTGGCAATTTCTAGGATGTTTGAGGGTATTGAATTCGAGATTTCAGACTTTTCCGGATCTTCCGAAACTGGAATAGAAAAAGGGCAGGTTTCCTGGCTTTTTGCAAAGGGCGGGCTTGGAGTTCTCAGGACCCTCCACAGGCTTTTTAGGGAAGAGGGTATAATAGACAGCGTACGCGACAAAGTTTTTGAGAAAGGGCTTTCAGAAGATGGTTTGTCTCTTAATTTTTTATTGAATAAACAGGTTGCTTTTGCAGGGTTTGCAAATATCCCTCCAGAAGAGGAACCTCTAGGCTCTCTTAAAGTCAAAATCAGAGCGGACTCTCCTTCCGAAATGAAAAGACTTTTTGAGTGGCTAGTACCTCTAACTGAGAATGGAAAGCCTCTTATTGAAGTTGATATGGCTTACGTTGAAAATTTCTGAACATTTTATTTTAAACATAAGCTTTATATGTGGGTGAAATTGTGGTTGAGGCTGATCTTATATGCAATTAAAACGCATCAGCTTTTCCTCCCGTGCCGTTGTAGCCGATCCTTTTTCCTGGGCTTACGAGCTTGAAGACTACGGATATACGGGCTGGGAAATCGTGCAGGAAGGTTCTCAGTGTCTGGACAGCCGTACTCTACAAAAAGTGCGCAATATCTACGAGACAACCAACCTTGAGTTGACGCTCCATCTTCCTTTTTCAGACATGAATCTTGCAGGCTTAAATCCTTGTATTCGAGGAGAAGTCCTAAGACAGATGAAGCACTACCTGAGTCTGGCTTCAGACTTTGTAAATCTGGCTGTGGTCCACCCAGGTTATCTTTCTCCTTATGGAGCTCAAATCCCACAAAAAGCCTGTCAGACCAACCTTGAATCTCTGCGGGAACTTTGTGAATTTGCAGCTGATTTTGGAATCCTAATAGCGGTTGAAAACATGCCTGCTTATCCGAAAATCTTTGGCAAATACCCAGACGAAATTTTTGAGATGCTAGAAGCCATAGGGAGTTACAATGTAGGTTTCACTTTTGATGTGGGACACGCAAACACTGTTGGGCTCATAGACGATTTTTTAGGTCAACTCGGAGCTCGGATTTCTCATGTGCACATTCATGATAATAGAGGAGAGCGGGACGAACATTTGCCTTTAGGAGAAGGAACAGTGGACTGGGCCTCAGTCTTTGAAAAACTTTCAGATTACAAGGGAATCTTTGTAAACGAAATGGGTTCGATTGAAGAAGGAATTAAAAGCCTGGAATTTTTAAAAAAGCTCTAATTTTTCAATTTTCCCTTTTTTAGTTTCTTTTGGCAAAGCCTTCTGGAACCTCCTTGGTATCTACTGTGGTTTTTAGGTACTCGATCCAGTCTCCGCTTTCCACTTTTTCAGTCTCTGGTTTCTCATCGTAAACATAGATCACACTTTTTAACTTTTTTCCAGCAATTAGTAGCTCTACATATTCTCTATGGTAACCTCCAAAAAGTTCCATATAATCAATGGACTTTGCAGTCTTTAGTTGTTCTTTTCCTGCAAACTTTCTAACTTCTGCAAGTACAAAAGCTCCGGATATAGGATAAACAGCAGGATAGGGTCCCAGGGAATAGAGGGCATAGCCCTCGATTCGTATCACTCCTAAAAATTCCGAGTTTTCAGGGAGGGCAAAGCGCTGGAAGTTATAGAGCCCTTCCCGAAGCGAGCCGTAAAGAGCCATTACAAGCTCTTTTTCTGCAGGTTTTTTATAGGAACGCTCCCAGCAGATGTTTTTATGAAAGAAAGTCCCATAAAGGTCTTTTCTTTCTAAAATCTCGGTTTTAGGCTCTGTTTTCACGCTTTCTGGCTCCCAAATGCTTTTCTGAAGCTTCTGAATAAGCTAGCCCTTCTTTAGGATAAGCTTAGCAATTATTGGTATTATTTAGAATAGCCGTAAGCTGCAAAGCGCTGG
Source organism: Methanosarcinaceae archaeon (assembly GCA_028684695.1). Taxonomy (GTDB): domain Archaea; phylum Halobacteriota; class Methanosarcinia; order Methanosarcinales; family Methanosarcinaceae; genus JAQVBP01. The sequence continues at coordinate 13,931 of JAQUFK010000014.1, forward strand.
GTCAGATCCAGGTTTGCAAGCAGGAAGCGGTCTTCTTTGCCATAGGCAAGCTTTTTGTTTCCAGAAAGCTCAAGGGTGCATTTCATATCCGGTAAAGCTTCCTGAACTTCTTTTCCATTGAGAAGGATTTTTTCCACTCGCACGGGTTCGGATTGAAGTCCAACGAAAAGGTGAAGAACACTTAAAACCTCTATTTTTTTAGTGAACTTTGAAATGCAGCAATCCAAGGTATAGTCCGTTGTCACGTTTTCCTTTTCCGAGATAATAAAGCCTCTTTCAACATCCTTTTCCTGGACATTTTTCAGGCGCATGCCAACCCTTGTGCCTGTAGGAGCACTTTTTATGTCCACATCATGGCTCTGAATGGAACGGATTTCAATCACCCTATCAAGAGGGAAAAGCTTGAGCTTGTCTTTTTCCTGCAGCGTTCCTTGGCTGATAACCCCTAAAGCCACACAGCCTTTTCCAGTTACATTAAAGGCATGGTCAATAAGGACTCGGGGGGGTAGTTTGTTCTTTTCTTTCTGCTCGGCCTCGATTTTTTCAGAATAAGAGTTAATCAGAGCTTTTAAGTTTTCTATACCCTCAAAAGCATTTTTTGCGCTTTTGTTGGTGTTTAGAGCTACGCATTCCCAATTTTCAAGAGCTGTTCCTGCTGTAATCTTTTTGAGTTTTCCTTTCAGCTCTTCGATTGCGTAGACGTGCGTTTTGTCAGACATTGTAAGAGCAATGATACCTTGCTTAAAGCCCAGTAGATCCAAGGCAATTATACACTCTCCAGTATGAGCGTCCAGGCCTTCGGGGGGGACGCAGAGGATAGGCAGATCCGAGATATTTAAGGCAGTTATCAGGGCTTTTAAGGATTTCGGATAGCTGTGTGCATCCACAAAAACCATTTTTCGGCTTTCTTTATCATTGTTGTAAAGGCTTATGTCTGAATGTGTTCCTTTTTTCCCGAGGTTTGCGGCAAGGGTAGTCCTTCCGCTCTGCTCGGTTCCGATTATTGCGATATTTGTCATATTTATCTGCTTCTGGTATTGATATACTGTAATATATTTCTTTTTGAAAAGAAGGCCAGATGGCATTAATACTTAACTTCACCAGAGTTGCCCTTCCCAGATTGCTGCTGTCTTATCGTGGGTGCTTTTGTTTATTTTTTTGATTTCTATCAGAAATTCCTCTCCCACTGGTTTTGGCTCTTCAAAGCTGGCTTCAACTCCCAGTCTTTTTAGGTATTCTTCGAAACAGCGGGCTGTTTCTAGCTCACGGACCCTGATTCTGCCCTCCTCAAAGAGACGTCGTTTTTCTTTCACATCCTGGATAGATTTCCGAAGAGGGCTCAGAATACTTTTTCCGAGTTGCATGCAGCGTTTTTCAAAATCCTTTTCGCTTTCGTTCCATTCCACAGTCTGAAAGCCTTCCCGTACAATTCTTGAAAGCATATAGTCTCGTCCGGTTTCATTGTAGAAAAGAAAGGCATGTTGCAGATCTGAACAGTTGCTTTGAGAGGAAGTGTATTTGATAGGAGGAAGCAGCATTTCAGGGTCTTTGATGACTACTCCTTCATGTTCTATTTTTCCGAGCTGCTGAATTATTTTTTTAATTTCTGCAGGGGCTTTTTCCAGAGGAAACTCTCCATAAAGCTTTACTTGGAAAAACCCATAGCTTTTGAGAAGCTTTCTTCTAAGGGCTATAGGCAGGGGTTTTCCTGTGTTTTTTTCCCGAACATCAAAAATGAAAAATTTTATGGACTCGATTTCATAGCTGGTTTTTGGAACATAAGGATTGTCTGGGCCTACCATTTCTCCGTAGAGCACAAGGTTAGGGTGTTTATCAAAAAATTCCAAGTTCAGCTTTACTTTAGCTCTTTCACTTGTATAAGGGCAGATGTAACCACTGCGGGTAAGGGCAATCACTTCTCCTTTTATTTTTGCAACCCTGACATTGTAGCCGTTCATCTTTTCTTCCACGGCTAAACTTCGAATTTTCCGGAATTGTTTTTTGAGAGTAGGCTCTAGGACCATGGCTCTGCGGATTTTAGGAAACCCCAATATCTTTTCAAATCCTCCGTCCTTTTCGTACACGACAGTTCCTCTTTCTATTCCAGAGATCTCTTTGTCAAAACGGAGCAGAGCTTCATGCTTTCCCCAGTTGGGAGCCAGATATTTTTTTTCGAACAAATGCTCTATTTTTTCTTCGGAAAAGCCTAGATATTCGGACAAGTTTGCAACAAACTGAGGCGCTCTATATGAAGCTTTAAGTGTGTTTTTTATAATTTGTTCTTTTCTTTTTTTATTCCCTTCTTTCAAATCCCCTGCTTTCTTCCTAATTCCCCCTTTTATAATTTTTTCCTCCCTATTTCCCTTTTATCTATCTGCCTTTTGAGCTCAAATAAATTATCCTTTTCTAAGTTTTGGCTCCCCTCTAAATTAAGAAATCCTCAATCAACGAATTATCTTTTTAAGTATTGAAGGCTATAAACCTTGGATCTATTTTAGATCTCTACTTTAGAGCTACTTTAGAGTTACTTTAGAGTTACTTTAGAGTTACTTTAGAGTTACTTTAGAGTTACTTTAGAGTTACTTTAGAGTTACTTGTAAAAAATCGGAGGCCTCTTAAATGGTTGCAGATGTTATCGATTACAAGATTATAGGCGACGATATGCAAATTGTTGAAGTTGAACTTGATCCCGGAGAATCAGTCCGGGCAGAGGCCGGGGCTATGATGTATATGGGTCCCGGAATCGATATGCAGACCTCGACAGGAAGGGGAAGCGGAGGTTTTTTTAAGGGGCTTGGAAAAGGGCTTAAGAGGATGCTTACAGGCGAGAGTTTTTTTATTACTAACTTTACTCACAGGGGCGAGGGCAAAGGGCACGTTGCTTTTGGAGCTCCCTATCCAGGAAAAGTAATTCCTCTTGATCTTTCCAAACTCGGAGGTCGATTCCTCTGTCAAAAAGATGCTTTTCTCTGTGCTGCAAGAGGCATAGAGGTTGAAGTTGCCTTTACCCAAAAACTCGGAGCAGGTATTTTCGGAGGAGAAGGGTTTATTCTCCAGCGGCTTGAAGGAGATGGTATGGCTTTTGTTCACGTGGGTGGAACCATTGTTGAAAAAAAACTTGCTCCCGGGGAGGTTATGAGAGTAGATACGGGTTGTCTTGCTGCTTTTTCCGAAAGTGTGGACTACGATATTAAGATGGTCAAAGGATTCAAAAATGCTCTTTTCGGCGGGGAAGGACTATTTTTGGCAACCCTCAGAGGCCCAGGGCTCGTGTATCTACAGAGTCTTCCCTTCTCCAGACTTGCTGACAGGATCGTTGCCGCTACCAGCCAGAATCGAGGGGAAAGTAAAGGGGCAGCCGGAATCGGAGGGGATCTTATAGGAGACTTTATAAGCGGGGATTGATTTTCCTTTGATATTTATAAAAAAGTAAATGCTTGCTAAAAAGCAAAGTCTTCTAATATTTATTTTAAAAATAAAATCCTGCCTTTTTTATTAAAAGCAGGATTTTTTTCTTTTTCTTTTTAATCTTCAATTGAATTTATAATATTTCTCCTGGTAAGAAAGCCTGTCATTTCCTCTTCAAGATTAAGGACTGGGACTCCGCCTATGTCTTTTTCCAGCATGAGCCTGACCACCTCTTCGAGTGGACTATTTGTATATACACTGATCACGCTTCTTGTCATAATATCTGAGACTAGGAGGTTCTTGATCCTAGAATCCTGTTGGTTTCCTGCCACCAGGTCCCTAAAGGAGCGCATAGCAAATGCGATGTCATCTTCCGCAATAATGCCTACGAGTTCATCATTTTCAATAACGGGCAACCTTCCAATATTGTTGTCAAGGAGCAGACGCCTTGCGTGGCTTACACGGTCTGAGGGGCTTGCGATTATAGGATTCTTTTGCATTATTTCCCCGGCAAATCCTTTGAGGGTTTTGGCTTGAAGGAGTTCCTGAGGGGTAATCCAGCCCATACAGTCCCCATTATTGCTGACAATAAGCACTCCTCCTTTCTTTTTCATGAGGGTAAGGGCATCGCTTACATCGGTATCAGGAAGGACCTTTGTGAAGTTGTCAGATACAGCTGTTGCAACGTGCAATGAGGATGCGGGTTTGCTCAGTTTTTTTCTAGTGCCAAGTTCTTTCATCAGACTTCTCATGGTCAGCACCCCGAGCAGATCATCATTTCGGACTACCATCAGGCGCTTAGTATTCTTTTTTTCCATAATTTCAAGGGCATGGGAAATGGTGTCTGACTTGTCAATCTTTTGTGGCTGAACCATTATGTCTTTAACTTGCATGCAATTCACAACTCCTCAGGCAGATGCCTGCGACTTTAGGTATGGAAGAAATGCCATAAGTTTTTAGCCCTAACTTTTATACAGAATTTTAAGATCAAATATAAAGACATTTTCTTCCAATTTAGGCTTTTTCCACTCTGCTTTTGAAACGAGTTTCCATAGCAGCTAACGTGATTTTTGAAATTATAAATTCTTCCCTCTAACCAGAGGGTTTTTGATTTTAATTACCTATCCTGTTTCTTCTGTGGATCTTGTATTTTATTTTCGTATTATTTCTGAGCTTTTCTTTTTAAATCACCGCTTTCATAATATCAGTTCTGCTTATTATTCCTACAATTTCCTCCTCCTCATTTGTAACCGGCAGAGCTGTCAGATTTTTCTGAATCATTTTTTTTGCAGCTTCCTTTACGCTTTCCTCAAGATCAAGGAGGGGTACTTGGGAGATCATGATGTCTTCGGCGAGGAGGGGAACTTCTTTTACATATCTGTAGATTTTCTGGGCTCCTGGACTGGGTTTTCTGGCCAGCTTTATATTTTTTACGGAAAGTTTGCCTTCGTTGTCCGTAACTTGGTTAAAGGCCAGTTCCCTTTTGGAAACAATCCCGACGGCTTTTCCAAGGTCGTTTTTGACAATAACCCTCTCAATTTCATTTTTGTTCATTTCATCTATTATATGATTGATTGTGTGGTGTCTGTGGACGAAGATAACGTCTTCAGTCATCAGTTTGGATACTTTTATATCCATATCCTCGCTCTGTTCTGCCACATATCTCACAATGTCTGTCCTGGTGATGATTCCCACAACGTCATTTTTCATCACTGGAATATTATGTACGTTGTTTTCGAGCATCAGAGTAGCTGCCTGAGATATTGACGCCTCGGGATAGATCGTAATTACGGATTCAGTCATCAGTAGTTTGATTGGTATCTGGTCAATAGGGCGTCTCCTCCAGAGAGGTTCAGCTTGAGCCAACCGGTTAGTGAGGTCGGATTTTGTGACAATTCCTACCATCTTGCCCTCGTCGAGGACAAGTAACGTACTGATCTTATGCTTTAACATCAGATTTCTTGCATGAGATACGGGCTCATCTGTGTTTAAGGCATATACAGGTGAACTCATAATGTCAGCGACGTTCATAAAATACCTCCTCCATTTTTATAGTATATAAGCTTCAACTCTTATACTTTTTTAATTTATCCCCTGCTCTTTTAAGGCGCTCGTTTTTCTTTTTAGGCTTTTTTAAGCTCCTTTTCCTTAGCCTTAAATTTTTGAAACTCCTCAGAGCTCAAAAGCTTTTAGAAAATCCCTCTCGGTTATAATCCCGCGCATAATTCCTGCTTCCAAGACTGGAAGTGAACCTATTTTTTTCTCAAGCATGATTTCTAGAGCTGTTCCCATATTCGTTTCTGGAGTTGTCCAGACAAGGTCCCTAGAAACAATGGAGCCGACAGGGCGGTCAAAAGCTTCATGGATATTTCCGGTTATAAGTTTTTCAAAGGCATCCCCTCTTCCAAGAAAATGTACGATATCCGAGGCTGTTACCATCCCTGTAAAAATCCCTTCTTTGACAATTGGAAGTCTCCGAATACTGTTTTCAACCATTGTCTTTGCAGCCTGTCCAATGGGAGTATTGGTTGTTGCCATTGTCACATTCCTGGTCATATAATCTTCTACTTTCCGGTTTGTAACAAGCCCACTCATCACTTCCACGGCATTTCTTTCGGTAAAGATGGCTACAAGTTTTTTCTCCTCATTTACAATCGGAAGTCCGCCTATATTTTTTTCCAGCATAATTTTAAGAGCTGCTGAAAAGCTTGTCTGTCCTTCGACGGCCGTTACATTGTAGTCCATAATTTCTCTCAGCTCGTCGTTTATTGCAGCCAACAGGTTACCTTTATGCCTTTTTTCGACAAGCAGATTTTTGCTTCCTCCTCCAAGAAAATTAATAATATCCACGGAAGAGACAATACCCACAAGCCTTTTTGTACCGGCGTCGGTAATTGGCACCCGCCTGAACTTTTTTTCAGTCATGGCTTTTATTGCTTCCATGATGCTTGCGGTTGGAGGCAGCGTAAATACTTCTTTTGTTGAAAAGGCAAGAATGTGCCCGCCTTTTGCCGAGATTCTGGATTTAAAATCCACAGGTCCTTTATCCATTGTAACGGTGCTGCTTCTCATTCTCGGGTCTTTTCTTTGCACTCCTCTATCCACTTTGTTCAATTTGGCATGCACTTTCATTTTTTCGGCTGATGCAAAAGTCTTATTTTTGTTCAACTGGACCACCGATTTTGCCTTTGCCTTTTTCTTCCTATTTTTTCCTAAAGGCATAGCTTCTGGAATGGAGCTGTTTTTGAAATCTTTCCGGAAAATTTAATTTTTATTTTTTCACCATTTTTCTGCTTTTTCTTTTTAGATTCTTTTTCCAGGTCTTTTTTTGGGCAACTCCTTTCTT